>NZ_JBQFJM010000001.1:1985000-2195000 GCF_056536285.1 Ruegeria sp. AF3
TTTGGTTCAGAAGAACGATCGCCTTTAGTTACCAGCTGGGTGATCACGATCGACATAGTCGAAGCCTGCAGGCCGAAAGGTCGAAAGGCTTCACGCGCTCAAGTAGCCGAATAGGCGGTAGCGCAAGATGTTATGTCTTTCTTTTTCTGGATCAAATCAAGCGCGAGAAGGGCGTTTGGTGAATGCCTTGGCAGCAAGAGGCGATGAAAGACGTGATACTCTGCGATAAGCCATGGGGAGCTGAGAATAAGCTTTGATCCATGGATTTCTGAATGGGGCAACCCACCTGAATGTTTGTTATTGTTGGCACAGCTGATCAATAATGAGCATGAACAGGTACTTAAGACCTGAATACATAGGGTTTTAAGAGCAAACCCGGGGAACTGAAACATCTAAGTACCCGGAGGAAAGGAAATCAATTGATACTCCCCTAGTAGTGGCGAGCGAACGGGGACCAGCCGAGCCGTGAGTGTGAATAGAACCTGTTGGGAAGCAGGACCATAGAGGGTGACAGTCCCGTATATGAAGCATGATCGGACGTATTAAGTAGGGCGGAACACGTGAAATTCTGTCTGAAGATCGGAGGACCACCTTCGAAGGCTAAGTACTCCTTGCTGACCGATAGCGAACCAGTACCGTGAGGGAAAGGTGAAAAGCACCCCGACGAGGGGAGTGAAACAGTACCTGAAACCGAACGCCTACAATCAGTCGGAGCCTCCTTGCGGGGTGACGGCGTACCTTTTGTATAATGGGTCATCGACTTGGTCTCACGAGCAAGCTTAAGCCGTTAGGTGTAGGCGTAGCGAAAGCGAGTCTTAATAGGGCGAATGAGTTCGTGGGATCAGACCCGAAACCGAGTGATCTAGGCATGGCCAGGTTGAAGGTAAGGTAACACTTACTGGAGGACCGAACCCACATCCGTTGAAAAGGATCGGGATGAGCTGTGCCTAGGGGTGAAAGGCCAATCAAACTCGGAGATAGCTGGTTCTCTGCGAAATCTATTTAGGTAGAGCGTCATCCGAATACCCCGGGGGGTAGAGCACTGGATGGGTAATGGGGCCCCACAGGCTTACTGATCCTAACCAAACTCCGAATACCCGGGAGTACTAGATGGCAGACACACTGCGGATGCTAACGTCCGTAGTGGAGAGGGAAACAACCCTGACCTACAGCTAAGGCCCCCAATTCATGGCTAAGTGGGAAAGCAGGTGGGACGACCAAAACAACCAGGAGGTTGGCTTAGAAGCAGCCATCCTTTAAAGATAGCGTAACAGCTCACTGGTCTAAATAAGTTGTCCTGCGGCGAAGATGTAACGGGGCTCAAGCCATGAGCCGAAGCTTAGGATGCCGTAAGGCATGGTAGCAGAGCGTAGTGTGACATAAGACTTATCCTCTTTAGTGTCTTTCGGGGCACCTTGGAGGATCGAGTCTTTTCGATGAAGCCGGCCTGTGAGGGATCCGGTGGAGAGATCACTAGTGAGAATGATGACATGAGTAGCGACAAAGAGTGTGAGAGACACTCTCGCCGAAAGTCCAAGGGTTCCTGCTTAAAGCTAATCTGAGCAGGGTAAGCCGGCCCCTAAGCCGAGGCCGAAAGGCGTAGGCGATGGGAACTAGGTTAATATTCCTAGGCCAGGAGGATGTGACGGATCACAGGTGTAGTTCAATCTTATCGGATTGATTGGGCTGCTGAGTGGTTCCTGGAAATAGCCCTCCATCAGACCGTACCCTAAACCGACACAGGTGGACTGGTAGAGCATACCAAGGCGCTTGAGAGAACGATGTTGAAGGAACTCGGCAAAATACCTCCGTAAGTTCGCGAGAAGGAGGCCCGGTTCCTAGGCAACTAGGGGCTGGGGGCACAAACCAGGGGGTGGCGACTGTTTATTAAAAACACAGGGCTCTGCGAAGTCGCAAGACGACGTATAGGGTCTGACGCCTGCCCGGTGCCTGAAGGTTAAAGGAGAGGTGAGAGCCTTGAATTGAAGCCCAGGTAAACGGCGGCCGTAACTATAACGGTCCTAAGGTAGCGAAATTCCTTGTCGGGTAAGTTCCGACCTGCACGAATGGCGTAACGACTTCCCCGCTGTCTCCAACATCGACTCAGCGAAATTGAATTGCCTGTCAAGATGCAGGCTTCCCGCGGTTAGACGGAAAGACCCCGTGCACCTTTACTACAGCTTCGCACTGGCATCAGGATTGTGATGTGCAGGATAGGTGGTAGGCTTTGAAGCAGGAACGCAAGTCCCTGTGGAGCCTCCCTTGAGATACCACCCTTCGCACTCTTGATGTCTAACCGCGGTCCGTTATCCGGATCCGGGACCCTGCGTGGCGGGTAGTTTGACTGGGGCGGTCGCCTCCTAAAGCGTAACGGAGGCGCGCGAAGGTTGGCTCAGAGCGGTCGGAAATCGCTCGTTGAGTGCAATGGCAGAAGCCAGCCTGACTGCAAGACTGACAAGTCGAGCAGAGTCGAAAGACGGCCATAGTGATCCGGTGGTCCCGAGTGGAAGGGCCATCGCTCAACGGATAAAAGGTACGCCGGGGATAACAGGCTGATACTGCCCAAGAGTCCATATCGACGGCAGTGTTTGGCACCTCGATGTCGGCTCATCTCATCCTGGGGCTGGAGCAGGTCCCAAGGGTACGGCTGTTCGCCGTTTAAAGAGGTACGTGAGCTGGGTTTAGAACGTCGTGAGACAGTTCGGTCCCTATCTGCCGTGGGTGTAGGAGACTTGAGAGGAGTTGCCCCTAGTACGAGAGGACCGGGGTGAACGATCCACTGGTGGACCAGTTGTCGTGCCAACGGCAGTGCTGGGTAGCTATGATCGGACAGGATAACCGCTGAAGGCATCTAAGCGGGAAGCCCCCCTCAAAACAAGGTCTCCCTGAGGGCCGTGGAAGACCACCACGTCAATAGGCCGGAGATGTAAGCGCAGTAATGCGTTCAGTTGACCGGTACTAATCGCCCGATAGGCTTGATTTGATCCAGTAATGGAAAGACAAATCAAAGACATACACACCTTGAGTTGGATAGCTGTGTCGCGCCAAGCGACACTGTTGATTGACATAACAACCGTGCAGGAACGCGCATCCGCTTCGCGAATACGCTGCCTCCTGCGCGTCGCCTTTTTGCAAAGCAAAAAGAGCGACGGGGATTTTCCTCGGTTTGGTGGTCATAGCGCAAGTGAAACACCCGGTCCCATCCCGAACCCGGAAGTTAAGCACTGCCGCGCCAATGGTACTTGGGCTTAAGCCCCGGGAGAGTAGGTCACCGCCAAACCTAGTAAAATCCCCAATCTCTCAACACGATGATAAGAACACTACCCGGTCTCAAGCAGCCGAATAGGCGGTAGACCAAAAAAGACCTCAAGTAGCGTAAGCGGTAGGTCATCAAAAGTGTCGCGGGATGGAGCAGCCCGGTAGCTCGTCAGGCTCATAACCTGAAGGTCGTAGGTTCAAATCCTACTCCCGCAACCAATACTTCCTAGTCAGATATCAAACACTTAGCCTTGCATAACGCAGGGCTTTCCGCGTTTAGGACATCCTTACCCGGTGCTACAACGGTGCTACGCCAGAGAGCAAAGATCAGCTATCAAAGCGCACCCATTCTGACGCTCCCTGAAGCCGACTCTTACCCCAACATGAAAACCAACACGCCTCCACCGTCAGTGCTGTCGGCCGAATGAAACGTAGACGCCTTGTTAGAATCCGGTCGACCAGGTCCAGCGGTCCAAACGAATGTTGTTTTGTTGGTTCGCGACTACTTCCTAAGTAAATTCAAGTGTTACTTCGTAGGCTTTCCATAGGCTTATCCGATTGCGTTCAGCAACGGGGCAAAAATTGGAGTTGAGGTGCTCTGAAAGTGATCAGGCGTCAATAGTTGGTTTTCTGTGAATGCGTCAAATTCGGCATTGCCAATTGAACTCCATCCCAAGTCGCGCCACATTGCTTCAATCAACTTGTTAACACTTTTGTTTACTTCATCCGAATTGGGAGGGCTCATTTTTGTTTTTTTGCAACAAGTCACTACAACTTTGGACAACCTCGCTAGATCCAACCACCCATGTTTGAAAATACAACTGCATAAGCGTATCGTTGTCCTTTTTGGAAACAAAAGATTTTAGAGATTCCATAAGCTTAAGGTAATTTTCTCGCTTTTCTCTCTCGACTTCGATCGCTTGAGATCTCGCTTGAGAAAGAAAATGTGTAATGACTGCGAGAACAATGGAACCTCTGACCTGCCCCCCGAAATTTCCCTCGTTCAGATGTAGAGTTTGCTCAACCTTTTGAAGGAGCAAACGAATGCGAAAGAGCCGTTTTACCGAGGCGCAGATCATCGGGATGATCAAAGAACAGGAAGCCGGGATGTCGACGGCCGAGGTGTGCCGCAAGCACGGCCTCAGCCAGGGCACGTTCTACAAATACAAATCGAAGTATGGCGGCATGGAAGTGTCTGACGTCGCGAAGCTGAGGGCGATGGAAGACGAGAATGCCAGGCTCAAGCGCCTGCTGGCCGATACGATGCTGGACAATGCTGTTCTGAAGGATCTGCTGGGAAAGAGCTGACGACGCCGAATGAGCGGCGAGAGGCAGCGCTGAGGGCGATGCGGGATCATGACATCTCGCAACGCCGGGCCTGCCGACTTGTCCACTGCCCGGCAGGGCATTGCGAAGCAATGTCCCGTGAGGGGGTGTCGATCCCAAAACTGTCAGGCGTGAACGCCCGCCGGACAATCCCGAGATACGCAAGGAGATGAAGGCCGTCGCTGCCAAGCGCCGCCGGTTTGGCTATCGGCGGATCGGCGTGATGCTGGAACGCAAAGGAATAATCGTGAACCACAAGAAGCTGTATCGGCTTTACACTGAGGAGAAACTGGGCGCCAGGCGACGACGGGGCCGCAAACGGGCGCGTGGGTCTCGAACACCGATGCCAGTGGCGCTGAGGCCAGGTGAACGCTCGTCCCTGGACTTCCTGTCGGACACATTCGGGGCATCACGCCGGTTCCGCATTCTGGCGGTGAACGACGATTGCTGCCGCGAGAACCTGTGTCTGATGGCCGATACCAGCATCTCGGGTGCCCGTGTCGCGCGGAAGTTGGACGCGCTTGTGCGTCTCTATGGCAAGCCAACTAGCATTGTCAGTGATAATGGAACAGAGTTCACCAGCCGGGCGATCCTGAAATGGGCGAACGAAAACGGCGTGGACTGGCACTACATCGATCCTGGCAAACCCCAGCAGAATGCCTTCATCGAGTCGTTCAATGGCAGCCTGCGCGACGAGCTGCTGAATGAAGAGATGTTCGAAAGTCTGGACGATGCCCGGCGCAAGCTGGTGCTATGGCGGTACGATTACAACAACGTCAGGCCACACTCATCGCTAGGAAACCAAACACCCGCAGAAGCGCGCCGGACGCTTGAGCAATTTGAGGGCTCCGCGCCCGGCGCGCTTGCCCAGACCGAAACCGAGGAATATGAAAGCCAGACCCGCAGACTCACGTTATGAATGAGGGAGCCTCGGGGGGCAGGTCAGGGCAAAGCACTTGGTTGGATCGGAAACCAGGCCGAACACCAAATGGCAGCCCGGTCTCCTTTGTCGTCACTTTGCAAAAATTGACCGTGTCGCAGTGAGGGTTTCTTCTTTGACGCTGTCAGGCAAATGATATTGTGTGGCATGCGGGACCTGAACACCTTTGGAACATCCTTCGCGCACAGCAATGGCTGAAATCCAGCGTTGCAGATTGTTCAGGTCGTCCGCGCGAACGCCAGCCCAGTCATGTATGCGCGCCCAGCTCCAATGAGCGATATCGGCGATGGAGAAATCTCCTGCCAGATAATCGTTATCTGCCAATCTCTTGTCGAGAATTTCCAGCAGCCGCCGGGTTTCATCCTGATAACGCTTGATCGCCACTGGTACCTTCTCGGGGAAGTAGCGGTAGAAAACATTCGCCTGACCCTGCATTGGCCCCAACCCGCCAACCTGGAACATCAGCCACTGCAGCACTTCTGAACGTCCCTTTACGTCGGTCGGCATCAGTTTTCCGGCCTTTTCGGCCAGATAAACCATAATCGCTCCGGATTCGAAAATCTGGAAACCACCATTGTCGTTGTCGACAATCGCAGGGATGCGACCATTGGGATTGATCGCGACAAAGTCCGGCTCTTTTTGAATGCCGGTCGTGATGTCGATTGGGTGGACCTGGTAGGGCAGGCCGAGTTCTTCGAGGGTGCAGGAGATTTTCCAGCCGTTTGGAGTTGCCCAAGTATAAAGATCAATCATTTTCCGTCCTTAGCCTGTCATCGCCACTTGATTGAGCAACCCATGCTGGGCGTTTGCCGGCGTGGTCCCTGTCCGGTCCTGGCGATCATCAGCATGGCATCCAAAAGTTCGGGGTTGCGACCAGTCGGATCACCCATCATCGCGCTGTCAATCCGACCGCGATATTGCAGTTCGCCCTTGCCGTTGAAGCCAAAGAAATCAGGAGTGCAGACCGCATCATATGCTTTGGCGACACTTTGATCCTCGTCGACCAGATAGGGAAAGCGGAACCCGAAATGTGCTGCGAATTTCGTCATCATGGGGGGGGCGTCTGAGGGGGCATAGCTGAAATCATTCGACATCACGGCCAAAACACCGATCCCGTTATCCATCAGCACGGATGTGTCTTCCGCAAGTCGTTTGGCAATGGCTTGTACATAGGGGCAATGGTTGCAAATGAATGCGACCAGCAGCCCTTTGGGGGTCAGGTGATCGGAAAGGCTGTGTAATTCCCCCTGGGGGTCCGGCAGGGTAAAGGCTGGAGCTTTCCAACCGAATTCACAGATGGGGGTATCAAGTAGCATCGCGGAAATACTCCTTATGCTGGAGTGGAACAGGTTTTCGCAGTTTTAGAACGATCGGTATAAACAAGTAAAGTCTAAAACGATCGGTCAAATCAAGTTCCCGATGATCAGTCGAGCAAACGTTTTGCCTGATCTGCGACGGCTTGCAGTGTTTCCTGGGTGAAATCGCCTCGGCCCATAACGCGCATGGCCAGCACGGCACCCATCAGCGCTTTGGACGCGGCCTCGGCGTCGACCTCAGACGATATTTCACCTGTCACTTGCCCCGCCCGAAAATTCTGTAAAAAGAAATCTTCGAGGTCATGCAGGCCGTTCATCACCACATTGCGCACGTCATCCCCATGAGTCGGAAGTTCGACAAGCGTATTCACCAGAAAGCAACCGCGTTTCTGGGTGTCGGCGAGCGTATCTTTCACAGTGCCATTCATTAGCGCAATAATAGCATTGCGAGGGGTGTTTTCCACCGACAGGCGCGTCAGCCCTGCGCGCCTGTTTTGGCGGTCGTATTTAAGCAGAGCCCGCAAGAACAGCTCTCTCTTGCCGCCAAACGCATTGTAAAGGCTGCCTTTGTTGATACCCGTGCCTTCAACAAGGTCGGAAATCGATGTCGCGTCATAACCGTGTTTCCAAAACAGAGCGGTTGCTTTGTCCACGGCTTGTTCTTCGTCGAAATTTTTCTGCCAGGGCATTGAGCGAACTCCGGAACAGTAGTGGTTATCCGACAATATTTTGACTGATCGGTACAATCAATAGTATATTGGCGGGAAATCTTTGAAGGGAGGTGTTGCATGACTAGGCCAAACATCATTCCGCTGCACAAGCTGAAGGCGCATGCAGCAAGCCATTTTGCGACGCGTCCGCTGGCGCAGAGGCTGGCAGCGGCCTTCCGGGATGCACACTATCGGCCGAATGAACTTCACAGGCATGATTATTTTGAACTGTTTCTTCTGAGCGATGGTGGCGGAACCTGTTCTATAGAGGGCACAGATCACCAACTTGACCCCGGTACGGTTCTAACGTTGCCGCCCGGTGTTGTGCATGGCTGGACTGACCGTCGGGAACTCGATGGGTTTGTGGCCCGCGTCCCTTTGCATCTCGGTTTTCACATGCCCGTTCTTTCGGACAACGAGGTTTTCGCCCTTGCCTTACCGCGACGTCTGCGCGGGCATCTGCTGTCGCTGATGAACTGGATCACGGAGGAGGATGAGAGCCGCGCGCAACGCCGTCAACCGTTACAGCAGCAGCAATGGCGGCTGTTTCTTGATTGTGTGGCCTCTGAACAGAATATGCGAAAGCCAGCCGCTCAAAGAAGGCAGACTAGGCCGGATCTGTTTGGCGCTTTCCTGACGCTTCTGGAACGTAAACACCACTTGCGATGGGGTGTGCAGGATTATGCGAATACGTTGTCCGTCAGTCGAAGCAGGCTTTTGCGGATTGTACAGAAGCGGGCTGGCTGTTCTCCGGCCGATATGATCAGGGCTCGGACGCTGAAAGAAGCGGAGCGTCTGTTATTGGTTTCCAAAAAAACCTGCGCCGAAATCAGTGACGAGTTGGGTTATTCCAGTCAAGCACAGTTTTCGCGCTCGTTTTCGGCGCAACACGGTATGTCACCCAGCCAATATCGCAGCAAAATGGCAAATCTCTGACGCAAACAGCTAAAGACTGCCCATCTCAACTTTATTAGCCTTGAGAACTCAACATTGGCTCTTAAGGAGAAATACGAATGAGCAACGATGTTCTCGTCGTCATCGCCATCGTCAAGGCAAAGCCGGAAAAAGCGGATGAGTTGTACCATCTTCTGGTCGACCTGGTCGCACCGACCCGGGCCGAAGAAGGTTGCATCCGATATGAGATGAACGTTTCGGACGACCGTTTGACTTATGTCTTCACCGAGCAATGGGCCAGCAAACCTCTTTGGGAAGCACATATGGAAACGCCGCATCTCGAAGGGTTCAAAGCGGTCATGGACGACCTGGTCGATGGGTTCGAACTGCACACGCTCAATTTGGATCCGGTCAACTCAAGCCTCTGAACGTAAGCGAAAAAAGGGAGGAAACTACAGATGTCTCGTACACCGAAAGAGATATTCATGCACCACCTGGAAACCCTTGGTGGGCGCGATGTCGACGGAATCGTCGCCGACTATACCGATGAGTCCGTGGTCGTGACCGGCGAACGCGTCTACAAGGGAAAGGCGGAGATTCACGAGTTCTTCACCAAGTTGCTGGCCCACCTGCCAGAGGCGGAATGGGGCCTGCACAAGGAGATTTACGAACAGGACACGCTTTATATCGAGTGGAGCGCGAAGTCGCCCACTCATAACGTGACATCGGGCGTTGATACATTTGTCTTCCAGGACGGAATGATCCGCGTTCAAACGGCTTATGCGCCGTTGATCCGCACAGGGATCTGAGGTGTTCCGATGCAAGTCACAGGCGTGTTCCATATTTCGATCAAGACCCAGAAGCCTAATGCGACAATGCGTTTCTATACCGAAGTTCTTGGTATGGAAGAAGCTCCTCGTCCGCCATTCGAGTTTCCTGGGTTTTGGCTGAAACTCAACACTTCGGTTGGAGAAGTGCCGATCCACCTCTATACCGGTGACGCGGCATTGAACAATGATGGATCAGCACCGGAAGGGACTGGCTGCATCGACCATTTTGCATTCTCTGTGCATGGTTTTCAGGAAATGCGCGAACGCTGTCAGCGTCTTGGTGTAGACTACCGGGAACGGCGCATTCCTTCGCTGACACTGGTGCAGATGTTCATGTACGATCCGAACGGAGTTCAGATCGAACTGAATTTCAACTCGAACAGCGAAGAACCACTGCCGGAAATAAACCCGGAGAACTTTCCCCGTGCTGGCGGACAGTGGTTTGATCCTGCTTCAGTCGCGCACTGGGGGCAGGACTAACGCTAAAGCAAGGGAGCCTGCCCAGCGGGTGGGCTCTTTTGGTATGTAATCTGAGATGCTTAACTGGAAGAAATGCGGAATGGTGGGGTATTCGAAGCATTGACAAAAATGATCTGTTGAATTCTGCGCCTTCCATGTGCTCGTTTCGGGGATGTGTCGCAAACTCTGGGGTTTAGGTGACGTGCATGCGTGATCTGAGGTTTGTACTCGTCGAATAGTTTTCGAATAGGTTTTTTTGAGCATGATCTCATTGAAGGGCTGTCTTTTCCCCAAGGATGCAGTTTTTGTATGCTGTGTACTTCTATCTGCGATACACGGTGTCGTATCGGGACTTAGAAGAAATCCTGGTAGAACGCGGCGTTCAGGTGGACCATGCCACTCTCAACAGGTGGGTTGTGAAGTATTCACCATGATCGCAGCAAGAGCGCAATCGAAGAAACGCCCAACGCTGAACTCCTGGTGCATGGGCGAGACCTATATTCGTGTTCGCGTCAATTGGATGTACCTTTACAGGGCCGTCGACAAGGCAGGAAATACCCTTGATTTCATGCTGTCCGAGCGCAAGAACCGTCAAGCTGCCGTCAGGTTCTTTGCCAAAGCTCTGTCTTCAAATGGAATCCCGAGCAAGACCGTCATCGACAAGAACGGTGCC
Source organism: Ruegeria sp. AF3 (assembly GCF_056536285.1). Lineage (NCBI taxonomy): Bacteria > Pseudomonadati > Pseudomonadota > Alphaproteobacteria > Rhodobacterales > Roseobacteraceae > Ruegeria > Ruegeria sp. AF3. The sequence goes on from NZ_JBQFJM010000001.1 coordinate 1,995,407, forward strand.
AACACCGCCGGAATCAAGGCCATCAACAAGTGTCCGTTGTCAGAGTTTTTCGGAATGGGTTGGTGTTTTCGTAACGGAGGCTCTGGTTCGGTTTCTGTTTGAGTTTAAGCGGCAGCGGATTGGTGCTGCAACCTACGTTTTCGGAATGTCTGTTTCTTGATCTCCTCTCTCATTTTCAGGATCTTCGCACCCTTGGCGTAATAGACGTCGGCCGGGGTCAGGTTGGCCAGGCTCTCGTGGTAGCGATGGTTGTTATAGTGGTCGACGAAGGTGCCGATTTGTCGTTCGAGGTCCCCAGGCAAGTAGTAGTTCTCCAGAAGAACACGGTTCTTCATCGTCTGATGCCACCGCTCGATCTTGCCCTGGGTCTGCGGGTGATGCGGTGCGCCGCGAACATGATCCATGCCTTTGGCATCAAGGTAGTCGGCCAGGTCGGCAGCGACGTAGGATGAACCATTATCACGGAGCAATCGTGGCTTCTGGACGACCCCGGCCTGATTACACCCTGATGCTTCCAACGCCAGCTCCAGCGTGTCGATCACATCGGCTGCCTTCATCGTCGTACAGAGTTTCCACGCGATGATGTAACGGCTGTAGTCGTCGAGGATCGTGGACAAATAGAACCAACCCCAGCCGATGACCTTGAGATAGGTAAAGTCGGTCTGCCAGAGCTCGTTGGGGCGCACTGTCTTGTCCCTGAACTCGTCCGCGGCACAGATCACCACATGAGCCGGTGCGGTGATCAGATCCTCGGCGCTGAGGAAGCGGTACACGGATGACTCCGAGACAAAGTAGCGCTTCTCATCAGTGTATTTGACCGCCAACTCGCGTGGCGTCAGGTCTTCGTGCTCCAGGGCAAACTCGACAACGTCCTCGCGGATGTCGTCCGGGATGCGGTTCCACACCGACTTCGGTCGGGGAGATCGGTCTGCCAGTGCATCAACGCCGCCTTCGACCCACCGCGCATACCAATCGTAGTAGGTGCTCTGGGGATACCGAGCATCGACAGCGTCTGCCTGACCGGCAGGTGCAAAGCTTCCACCGTGCGGATGATCTCAAGCTTCTCTGAGGCGGGGTATCTCATGCGTCGTCCTCCCCATCCCCGATCATGCTTTTTTTGAGCAGTCGGTTCTCGAGCGTCAGCTCAGCAACGACTTCCTTTAGGGCCAATGCTTCAGATCGCAGATCCTTGACCTCAGGTGCCGTCGCCTGGCGGGCGGTGTCACCGACCAGCCGGTTCTTCCCAGCTTCAAGGAACTCCTTCGACCAGGAATAGTACAGGCTCTCGGCAATGCCCTCGCGGCGGCATAGCGCGGCGATGTTCTCTTCGCCCCGCAGGCCAGCCAGGACAATCCTGTTCTTTTCCTCGGCCGATTACTGTTTGCGGGTCTTGCGTTTGATGCCGCTGACCAACTTGTCAGCGGCGTCCTTCGATGTTCCGGACTTCTGGTTCATCTTCGCTCCATAATGGCTTCGATGAACCAGAAATCCTCCGTTGCTCAAACCCCTAAATCTTTCCGGTAGGCGCTGACGTCAGACACTGGCCCCGTTCATTGTCCTGTTGGTCGACAAGTATTATCTTGGCGAGGATGTCGGCCCTCGTCGAGTGGGAGCGGCTCTTGTGGGATTTGTTGGGGTTTTGTTCGTTATCCAGCCCAGCTTCGCGGCCTTTGGCGCTGTTGCCATAATCCCTCTTGGTACCGCGGTCGCCTTTGCTTTCTACATTCTTGTGACGCGGGGATTGTCACGCCGGATGCACCCCGTGGCTCTGCAATTCCACACTGGCCTGATTGCCAGTCTGTTTTGCATTCCCGTACTGATAGCTGCCCAAGGTTCCGGCTCCGAGCTGTTCGATCCTGTCTGGCCGGCAGGCCTCGCGCTGTTGTGGCTTCTGGGGGCGGGCTTTTTCGCAACGGTGAGCCACCTGATGATGACCTATGCCCTTTCCTTTGCACCTTCGGCTACATTGGCTCCCCTGCAGTACTTTGAGCTGCCGGTAGCGGCCCTGTTTGGCTATCTTGTCTTCAATGACTTCCCTAACATGCTTAGCCTGCTTGGTATTGCCATCATCATCAGTGCCGGGCTGTACATGATCCATCGCGAAAGGGTTATAGCTAGACAGTTGGTCACTGAGCGCGCAGCACCTCCAATCTAAGACTACACGTGCTCGTGGCCCTTAGCTGACCCTGGTGGATTGAGAGGCACCTATCAGGTCCCCGTCTCTGCTCAACGAGTTTTCCACATAGAAGTCTCTTGGCCGGGTCGCCTTTTCACACAGCTATGTCGGAAGCTGCGAATTCTTGCGTGTTGCTTCCCATGTAAAATACTTTCGAAAACAAACTTCATCGGGCGTGAAATCTGACCAGAGGGCCCGACCTTGAACGGTTCTCTGTCAACAGATTTGGCCTAAGGGATACGAAAGTGGCAAACCTACTTGATCCGTTTCAATTGAAACATCTCACTTTGCGCAATCGTATCGTAAGCACTTCCCATGCACCGAATTTTGTCGAAGATGGCCATCCCCGGGACCGTTACAGATTGTACCACGAAGAAAAGGCCAAGGGCGGAGTCGCCCTGACCATGGTCGGCGGGTCAACCAATATCGCCCCTGACAGCCCATCAGTGTTTGGCCAGCTCTATGCCGGCGATGACAGTATTATCCCATGGTTCCGGAAACTGACGGATGGCGTACACGAACATGGTGCCGCCATCATGTGCCAGATCACCCATATGGGGCGGCGCACAGCCTGGGATGATGGGTATTGGCTTCCGGTTCTGGCTCCGTCCGGTATCCGAGAGCGCGCGCACCGCGCCTTTCCAAAAGTAATGGAACAAGAGGATATCGACCGGGTGATCCGCGATTTCGCAGCTGCCGCGCGACGCTGTCAGCAGGGCGGGTTCGACGGGATCGAGCTTCTGTCCCACTCACACCTTCTGGGGCAATTCCTGTCCCCACTTACCAACAAGCGCGACGATGACTATGGCGGGACGTTGGAGAACCGCATGTGCCTGAGCCTGCAGGTGCTTGACGCGGTGCGCGCTGAAGTCGGCCCCGAGTTCATCCTGTCGATGCGCATCACCGGCGATGAACAAACCGAAGGAGGGCTGAGTGCCGAAGATTGCATAGCCGCCGCCCGGATGCTGGAAAATTCCGGCCATGTCGACCTTCTCAATATCCTTGCCGGCGCACCCTACGATGATCTTGGTCTGGCCGAGTGGGTGCGCCCCATGGGGTTGCCTGCGGCCCCGCACGTCACCGTGGCCGGACGCATACGTGATGCGGTCGATCTACCGATCCTTCACGCAGGAGGGATTGCGGATATTGCCACGGCCCGTCACGCGGTATCTGGCGGCCATGTCGATCTGGTGGGCATGACCCGCGCACAGATAGCCGACCCCTATTTGGTGGAAAAACTCGCACGCGGGGAAGAAGAGCGTATCCGCCCTTGTGTCGGCTTGGGCTACTGCGTGGACCGTGTCAATCAGGGCAAACCTGCCGTGTGCGGACACAATGCTGCGACGGGACGTGAGCAGACCTTGCCTCATATCATCATCCCCAGCGACACTCGCAAAAAAGTGGTTATCGTCGGTGGCGGGCCCGGAGGGCTGGAGGCCGCGCGGATTTGTGCCCTGCGTGGCCACGACGTGGTGTTGTTCGAGGCGTCGGATCGTCTGGGCGGACAGTTGGGTCTGGCCGCCAAGGGGATGACGCGCAGGCAGGTCTGGGGCGTTGCTGACTGGTTGATTTCAGAAGTGACGGTGCTTGGGGTCAATATCCGCCTGAACACCTATGCCGAAGCCGAAGATGTGCTGTCCGAAGTCCCTGATGTCGTGATCATTGCGACAGGTGGTTGGCCCGGTACCTTAACCATCCCCGGCGGTGACCTGGCAATCTCCAGTTGGGACGTGTTGTCCGGTGAGGTGCGTATCTCGGGCGAGGTGCTATTGTTTGACGAGATCGGCGACCACCCTGCGGCCGTCACGGCTGACGTGCTGGCTGGTAACGGTTGCAGTGTCAATCTGGTGACCCCAGATCGGGCTCTTCTGCATGACCTTGGCCCAACGACCTCTGCTGTCGCATTACGCGATCTGGCCGCTAATGGAGTCGCCTTCACTTGCCTCCAGGAGCTCACCTGCCTTTCGCACGAAGGCGATCGGGTTCTTGCCAGCCTACGTCATTCGTTGACGGGGGGCGTCATTGAACGTCTTGTAGATCATGTGGTCGTTGAACATGGTCTGTCCCCTATGGCCGAACTCTATCACGACCTCAAACTAATCTCGTGCAACCTTGGGCAGGTTGAACACCAAGCGCTCATTGGCGGGATGCTTCCATTTCGTGATACCAATCGGAGCGGTCAGTTCTATTTGGCCCGCATTGGCGACGCGGTTACAAGCCGAAATATGCACGCCGCAATTCTCGATGCCTTGCGTGTTTGTGCACAGATCTGAAAGAAACCAAGCCGCTCTGCCGATTAAGGATGGGAGCGGACTATCAGTTCTGGCTCAACTTATGACAGGAAAGCATCCACTTTCATAGGTATCGAACGGCCCTAGGCTCAGGATTCGTTGATTTTCAAAGAGCTGCATGATTCACGGTTCGAAAAACGGAGCGGTGATATGAGCGACCTTTTCTGGCGGACTGACGAGCAGATGGCCAGACTTTCCCCTTTCTTCCCGCGGTCGCATGGCAAGCCGCGGGTCGATGGCAAGAGGGTGCTGAGCGGGATTATCTTCATCAATCGCAATGGGTTGCGGTGGCGTGACTGTCAATCGGCATTCAAAGCTGACCCCCTATCGGCATCCAATATTGCCCCCCTTTATGCTGAGCTGGCCCGGGGCTGCGTAGCCCTCACATAGCGCCGCGGCGGCAGGCCTGCGGTGTTTCGGATTGGCGTTATGCTCGGTTCTTGAAGCGCCAGCTTTCGTTGCCGGTTTCGACGATCTCGCAGTGGTGGGTAAGCCTGTCGAGCAGCGCGGTTGTCATCTTGGCATCGCCGAACACGCTGGACCATTCGCCGAAGGCCAGGTTGGTGGGGACGATGATCGAGATTCGGTCGTAGAGTTTACTGATCAGGTGGAACAGGAGTTGGCCCCCGTCTGGGCGAAGGGCAGATAGCCCAATTCATCGAGGATCAGGAAGTCGAGACGGGAGAAGAGGTCTGCGGTTCGCCCCTGGCGTTCTGCGGGGCTTCTGCATCAAGCTTGTTCACCAGGTCGACGACATTGAAAAACCGACCCCGGCGTCCGGCCCGGATACAGGCACGGGCGATGCTGACGCGAGATGGGTTTTGCCGGTGCCTGTACCGCCAATCAGGACGAGATTGCGCTGGTGGTCGAGGAAGTCGCCGGTGGCCAAGTCACGGATCAGGGCCTCATTGACCTCGGCAGCTTCGAAGTCGAACTCTTCCAGTTCCCTGGCGAGCGGCAGCTTGGCGATGGTCATCTGGTATTTGACCGACCGTGCCTGCTTCTCGCGGATCTCGGCGGTCAGAAGGTCGCCGATGATCTGCTGGGGCTCGTGCTGGCGCTTGACGGCCGTGGTCAGGACCTCGTCATAAGCGGCGCGCATCCCGTAGAGCTTCAGTTTTCCCATCGCGTCGATCACGTCTGAGCGTTCCATTCTGTGTTCTCCTCAAGCTGTCATATCGGTTGCAGTCGGCAATGGGTTCGCAGGCCAGCCGCAGGGCGTCCGGGGTGGTGATTGTCAGGGGCGGTGGCGGCTCGCTGTGTCGGGCCAAGATGTTCAGAACTACACCGGCAGGTCCCATTCCTTGAAGGGTGTCCCGTTGCGCAGAGCGCCGGGTTTGCGGGCCAGAACAGGTATGTAGTGCAAGGGATCAAAGATGATCTTGTCCCGCCCGAACGCCCGGGGATGGCTGCCGACAATCCGGCCATCCTGCCAACATTCCAGCCGGTCGGCATACGCCCTGATCTCCACCGGCCGTCCCACGGCACGAGCATCAACCGAGTATCGGTTCTTGTCGAACCGCACGAGGCAGGTCTTTGATACCGAGGCCGGAACCGCATGGAATCCATCGAATGGGCCGACATAGGGAACAAGGCTCGGACGCTCTTCTTCGAACACCTCCCAGATGATCTTGTCCCGCAGCTCCGGATGTTTGTTCGCCTTCGCATAGGCCCGCACAAACGGCATCCGGCTGTGGCTCAGGCGGACATGCGCAACCTTCACCGTCACGGTCGCGCCGTCGAGGATGACGATCTCATGGCTCCAGTCGAACTGATAAGCTTCGCCGGGATCGAAGCTGAGCGGCACATAGGCCGCCGCAGACGCTTCCCGCGTTGCCTTCGATCAACGGGCCGCATAGCGCCGCACCGCGTCATAGCTGCCATCAAAACCACGGTTGCGCAGGTCCTCGTAAATCCGAAAAAGGGTCAGACGTTGGCGTTTCGGTTGCCGGGCGTTCTCCGCCAACATCTCATCCAGATCAGACCGCCAGGGATCAATCTTGGGGCGGGGCTGCGTGGACCGGTCATAACTGAACTCCGTCGCTCCGGATCGCACCACCTTGCGCACCGTATTCCGCGATACCCGAAGCTCCCGGCTCATCTGCTTGATCGACCTCCTCTGGATGAAATACGCCCGCCTGATCTTCGCAATCGTTTCCACAACCAACATCCCCAAATCGCTCCCTCATATCTTCGAGGAAGCTTCTGAACAGAAATATCAGGGGGGGCACTTTTGGACGCCGATTACCCCAATACAGGGGTCAATTTTGCATGCCGGTTCACAAACTGTCGCATCAGCCGTTCCACCGTGCAGCGTTCCACATCGAAGCTTTCGCGGCGCATCTGATGCCAGACCATGCGCACCCCGTAGACCTTGAAGTTCTGATCCCACACCCTGTGCACTTCGCACCGCAGGACGGCATCCCGTTTGGCGCGATCAGATGCACGATCCGGATCACGGACAACGGCCAGATGGTCGTAGAAGGTCGAAGGGGCGATCGGCAAAACCCGGCAGATCGGCTCGACCCAATACTCGGCCCGGTGATCGCCCCCTCTCGGGACATTGCGTCCCGCAATGCCTAGCCGGGCAGTGGATTAACCCGATCATCGTTTCAGTGGGCGGTCGAGCTCAGCCTGAGCAAGATACGCGCTGGCCTTTTTTAGGATCTCATTGGCCTGACGCAGCTCCCGCACTTCGCGTTCCAGTTTCATGATCCTGGTCCGCTCTTCCGACGTCACACCATCCCGGTGGCCAAGGTCAGTTTCCTCCTGCTGAACCCAACGCCGCAATGTGTCCCGGCCACAGCCGATCTTCGGCGCAATCGCCTTGATCGCTGCCGCCTGACTCTCATAGCTGCCTTGATTGTTAAGCTCCATCCGCACGGCCCTTGCGCGCGTCTCAGGTGAATAGCGGTTCGCTCTGTTGTCTCTTTCCATGGCTCCAATCCTTCCTCGATTTGGAGCCTCCGGAAAACCCGGAGCGGTTCAACGGTCGGCTAGTCGAATTGTAGAACGGAGCAAGGTGCCGACGGATATCAGACAGTTCGACGAACCGGTCTATACCTCGAAGAATATGGTCTTGCGGAACATGATCCTCAATCGAGAATTCGTAGAACAGTGACCCTTGTGTTTGCTGCCTTGGCCCCTTCATCGCTCATTCCCCCGTTCAGTACGGAAATTGAATCAGCGATTTGTGCGTCAATCAACGAATAGTTTTTCGCCAGAATAAGCCCAAAACCTACACTTTAGGTTCAGTGATTAAGAGTTCGTTGCGATGTTCCCTTCCATCCTTAATTACAAAACGGATGACCGACGGGACAAAACTAGATTCAGTTAGGTTTTACACAATCCAGAATTTTCTGAGCAGCTAACTGAACCGACTTTCTCAACCGCATGAACTCTGAGTTCGCAGCCAGCCGGGCCTTTAGCTCCGCGTCCCCAAGTAGTCGGTTAATCGCATTCTCCAACTGCTCCGGCGTCCAATCCCACCGATTTAACCTGAGTCCGACACTGGTTTCAACTGCTCGCTGGGCGTTATCGTGCCCGTCCCAGCAATAGGGGAGGATCAGCGACGGGGCCCCGAAATACAGCGCTTCGCAAAAGCTGTTGTTACCGCCGTGGTGAATAAACAGATCGCATTGTTCAACCACGGAAGGCTGCGGGAACCATTCCTGCAGATGAACATTGTCTGGTACTCTGGAATAGGCATCGATCTGGGCCCCGACATTGACCAGAAACCTCATGTCCATTGTCTTGAATACGTCGAACAGGCTTTCAAAGAATGTGACATCCATAGCACCCAGGCTACCAAAACTCACATACACCAGAGGCCCGTCGTTACGGGGCATCTGAGGTACACGGTAGGGACCTTCTTGGCGTACGCAGCCTTCGAGGAAGGTGAATTGTCCAGGACTCAGCGCCTGATCACGATCGTGGCGAATTATCGATGGCGCCAAAAGAAGGTTTTGATGCGGTGATGTTTCTAGGAACTCACCATTAGGCAATAGCTCAAGTCCCCGATCCTGGCGAAATTTGTTGTAGCGAGCATGAATTGGGCCAAGGGTCTCCAGGTACTGGTCCCGGAATGCCGCGCACCCGGCCACGTCAGATGCCGGCAGGCCGGACAGGTACGGCGGTAGGCAGTTGTCTGGCAACTCGGTTTCCGCGCATGAAATGACCCTGACCCATGGGCGCTCGGATCGTACGATGGCTGGGAACATGATGACGTTGTCGAGAACGACGACATCCGGGTTGATCCGCTCTAGCGCCGTTTCCAACCCCTGCTCAACCGATTCCGCAGTCTCGACGATTGCGCTCCAAACGGGCTCTACATAGGTGGCCAGTTGGTCAGTTGGGAGCATGCTAAAATGCGGTAGGTGATGACTCAGGAATTCCTGCCAATAGGTCTGGGTTTCCTCTTCTGTCAACTTTGATTGAACTGGGACGGCGAACTCGTCAAAACCGTAATCTGCGAATACGCCACCAAAGCCACCGTGGGTCAGGAAAACGGGGAGTGCGCCCATTGCGCGAAGCTCCTGAGCGATCCCCACACAATTCAGTGCAGCCCCAAAACTAGCTTCAGGGAAAAAAGCGATTAAAGGTGCTTCCTCGCGGTTCATCATTCACTCATCGGATTGACCCGCGGGTCGCTTGGACAAGCGCCGGCGCGCCACGATTGGCGACGCTGGGTCTTTGGTTCATTGAAAGCCGCAAATGAACCCTCATCTGATCCGCCGCAAGATCGAAATGACCCTGCTCGATGAAATCAAGTATGCGCAGATGTTCCTCAAGCGCCTGCCTCATCCGAAAGTCGATCATACCGAACGATCCGCCTGGCAGGTGGCGCAACCCATGGTGGGCAATGAGAGCAGAAGCTAGATACTGGTTGCCGGACGAACGAGCGATAAGCTTGTGAAAGGCAAGATCCGCGTCTTGGAATTCCTGGCTGTTGAAGGAGTTTTCCGACTGCGCCAGAAGCGCTTCGGTTTGGGTGCGGACCAGATCGGCGCGCTTGGTGTCCAACTTGAAACCGTCGGACAGAATGGCCTGCGGTTCCAGTATTAGACGAAATTCGTAGCTCTCAATCCGTCCTGAACGGTCTCCTGGCATGCGAGTAAACACCCAGGATTGGCCTTCGGCTTTCTGAATCACGCCTTGGGCTAGGAGAGCTTCGAGCGCACGCTGTGCAGCGCTGCGTGAAACTGAATATCGCCGGATCAGGTCTGTGACATTGATGGCGCCGTCCAGGCGTCGGGCTCCGCGATCTCGTAGGATGTCACCAGCGAGATCGGCACCTGCTCCAACCGAATGCTGGTTTAGTATCGAATGCCCCTTTTCGGGTTCGCATTCTAGGACAAACCCACCTTCTGCCGCTTTGCGTGCCATCCCCTCTTTTTCCAGTAGCCTCAATGCGGATCTAACTGGAGTGCGAGAGACGCTGCACGAATCAGCAAGGGTTTTTTCCACCAGCCTGTCGCCCTGATGCAAGTCGAGATCCATCGCAACGTCCAGTATTTTTTGAGCAAGTTTCAAGTGTTTGCTTGGCGACATAACAAGGCGGCTTTCGTCATTCTTAATTAATATACAATAAAAACGGTACTTTAAATGTCTTCATCGGGCCACACAAAAATGATTCAAAAAATTGTTGAGTTTTATTTAATCAAAAAATACCGTGATTGCATCACATATCTCGCCCCAGAAGCGAGCGCGGATGTCAAGGGAGGAAGACATGACCAACAAGTTCACCAATTCGTTCCGTTTGCCATTTGCTTGGCTCACAGCCGGGGCGGTCTGCGCTCTCAGCGTATTCGCCGGAGCGGCCCAAGCAGAAAAAATCGTGATCTCGAACTGGGACGGTTACATGCCGCCGGACCTGCTGGAGAATTTCACCAAGGAAACCGGTATCGAGGCCGAGCTTTCGGTGCATGGCACCAACGAAGAAATCATGGGCAAAGTCGTAGCCGGTGGGGGCAAGGGCTATGACGTTCTTTTCGTCTCGTCGCCATTTGCCGAAGCATTAAACAACTTGGGGCTGGTGGCTGCTATCGACCACGATAAGGTTCCGAATGCGTCCAACTTGTATGACGAAGCTAAAGAACTGGCTCATGATCCGGGCAACAACTATTCAATGCCATACGCTTGGGGCACGACGGGCTTATGCTACCGGTCAGACCTGATGGCAGAACCGACTTCGTGGAATGATCTGCTCAAACCCTCTGACGACCTGAAAGGCAAAGTGACAATGCTCTCGACGGATCGTTGGCTGATGGGAGCTGCCGCGCTAGCCCTCGGAAAGTCGCTGAACGATACGTCGGATGAGACGTTGGCGGCTGCAAAGGACCTGCTGGTTGCGGCGAAGCAGGATCTGCTGGCCTACGACGATGCAACTTTTTATCTGAAGTTGGTATCGGGCGAGGCAACGATGGTTCACGCCTGGGATGGCTGGTGTAACTACGGCATCGGTGAGAACGCAGACATCAAGTATACGATCCCATCAGAAGGATCGGATCTGTGGGTAGATGCGCTAGTCATCACGGATGCATCTGAAAACAAAGACGCGGCGCATGCCTTTGTGAACTATGTCTTGGGCGCGGATGTCGGTGTCTGGGTTGCCAGTAATATCCTTTACAAAACGCCGAACAAGGCTGCGATGGCGGCGCTGGACCCGTCCTTGATCGAAACCTTCCCGAACATGGGAATGTCGCCCGCAGACCTTACCAAGTACGAGCAGTTGCGCGATCTCGGCAATGGCCAGAAACCCTTTGCACGTACCGTGACCGAAATTATGGCCGCACAATAAGTGATCAAACCCTGAGCAAAACCCGACCCGAACAAAGGGTCGGGCCGATACGATATCACTCCACAGATTGCCAAGTATATGACCAATCGACTGAAATCGGTGATCTTGCTGGGGCCGGGCCTGGGTTGGCTTGCGCTTCTTATGGTGGTGCCGTGTGGTCTTATTTTCACCTATGCGTTCTTTGAACGCGGTATCTATGGCGGCATCGACTACGTCTTTACGTTTGAAAATTTTGTGCGGGCCGCCGACCCACTATACCTCGGAATCTTCCTGCGCTCGGCCAAGATTGCATTTCTGGCCACCATAATCGCGATCCTTATCGCCTATCCGGCGGCCTATGCCATCACGCTGGCACCGCGCCGTTGGCAGATCGGTTTGCTGATCTTGGTGATCCTGCCGTTCTGGTCCAACTACCTAATCCGCACTTACGCCTGGATCGTGATGCTGAACCGCGAGGGCTTGATCAATAATACTCTCCAGAGGGCAGGCTTGATCGATGAGCCGCTGTCTCTGCTTTATAACAATTTCGCGGTGATCGTTGGACTTGTCTACAACTACACACCCTTTGTGGTTCTGGCGATCTATTCATCGCTGAACCGCATAAATGTCGAAACCATAGAAGCCTCGGAAGATCTTGGAGCGCCCGCTTGGATCACTTTCTACCGGGTGATACTGCCACAGACCGTTCCCGGCATCGCGGCAGGTGGTGTTTTTGTTTTTGTGCTGTCGATCGGCAATTTCATAACGCCCGATTTGCTTGGTGGCGGGCGACTTCAGATGGTTGGAAACCTGATCTATGACCAGTTCCTGAGCGCCCGCGACTGGCCGTTCGGAGCAACGCTGTCGATGTTCCTGATTGCGATTATGATGGGGCTTTTGTTCGCACAGGCGGTATTGGCCAATCGTGCAGCGGGACAGAGAGGGCAGGACTGATGCGGGGCCGATCCAACATGGGCCTGAAGCTGCACCTGGTATTGTTTTATACCTTTCTCTATGTGCCGATCCTTGTGCTCATGGCGCTAAGCTTTAACCGGGCCGGACTTCCAACTGTATGGACCGGGTTTTCGTTGGAATGGTACGGCAAGTTGTTTGCCGCGGATCCAATACTGTCGGCGGCGCGCAACACGCTAATCGTGGCCTTAATCTCGACCGTTCTGGCGACAACAATCGGCACGCTTTTGGCGGTCGGTGTCGAGACACGGCGTAATTCTTCGGTTCTAGACGCGGTTCTGTTCGCGCCGATGATCATCCCGGACATAGTTTTGGCCATCGCGCTGTTGTCCTTTTTCACTCTGCTCAACATGACGCTCGGGCTTCATTCGATCATTCTGAGCCATGTCGTGTTCAACATTGCGTTCGTTGTCGCCGTGGTGCGAACGCGGATGCGCAATTTCGACCATTCGATACTTGAGGCCAGTGCCGACCTTGGGGCCAGCGAATTCACCACCTTTCGTCGCATTCTGCTGCCCGCCATCGCGCCGGGGGTTATCGCCGGGGCGCTGTTGTCTTTCACCCTGTCTGTGGACGAATTCATTATTGCCTTTTTCACCGCCGGTGCCGGGCAATCCTCGACCACATTGCCGATGCAGATTTACGCAATGATCCGCTTTGGCGTAACGCCGGAAATCAATGCGATGGCTACCATCGTCATGTTTGTATCGTTCACGCTGGTCTTCTTCGCGCAGCGTGCCGACAAAGAGGTTTTCAGCCGATGAGCCAAGCGATTCAACTCAGGAATATAACCAAGAGATACGGTTTGGTGACTGCGATTGACAACGTTTCGCTGGATATTCGCGACAACGAATTTTTTGCACTTCTGGGCCCATCGGGTTGCGGCAAGACCACACTGCTGCGGACGCTGGCCGGGTTCGAAACACCACAGGAAGGACAGGTAATCGTTGCCGGGCAGGACGTGACAAATATACGCCCCAGCAGGCGGCCCCTGAACCTGATGTTCCAGTCCTATGCCTTGTTTCCGCACATGAGCGTCGAAAAAAACATCGCCTATGGGTTAGAAATGGAGAAATTGCCCAAGGACGAAATTGCAACGCGAGTGGCCGAGGTTCTCGAAAGTGCGAAACTTTCGGGCTTCGCCGGGCGCAAGCCGGATCAGCTTTCCGGTGGGCAGCGACAGCGGGTTGCTTTGGCGCGCGCGCTGATCAAAAGGCCAAAGGTCCTGTTGCTGGATGAGCCCCTTTCAGCTCTGGACAAGAAACTGCGAGAAGAGATGCAGCTGGAGCTCAAACGGTTGCAGCACGAGGTAGGGATTACATTTCTGATTGTGACCCATGACCAGGAAGAGGCCCTGGTTATGGCCGACCGGATCGCGGTCTTGCATGACGGTAAGCTGGCGCAGGTCGGTACTCCTCACGAGCTCTACGAACAACCCGGATCGCGCTTTGTTGCAGATTTTATCGGCGTGATGAACTTTCTGGATGGAAACGCCGTCGACGGCGGTGTCGATGTCGACGGGGTGGGAATGCTGAGGGGTGTTTCCGAGCTGCGCGGTGCTGCCACAATTGCTGTGCGCCCGGAACGGGTAAGCCTGATGCAGACCGCCCCTCAAGATGAACGCAACTGCCTTCCCGGCATTGTCGAAGAAGTCGCCTATCACGGGTCAGACCTGGGTGTGCATGTACGCGTTCGCGGCGGGAGGAGCATCCTTTCCGCCCGTGTGCCCGCTAGCCAAGCCGACCGTGAAAGTATCCAGCCGGGTAAGGATGTCCACTGCGTATGGGACGCCAAACATTCCCGCATCCTGCCCAACTGCTAAGCCAAATCTAACCGGAGACCTACAATGTCACAGAAAACCATCGCCTTCTTCCCCGAAGCTGCCTTTGGCCCTGCGCTGAATTCGGTTGGCATCGCGCAGGCCTGCGAGAAACTGGGCCATAAGGCCGTATTTCTAAGCGATCCCGGCTTTGTCGAGGTATATGAAGGTTATGGGTTTGAGGCGCATCCTGTTGCCCTGTCCGAGCCGATGGAACCCGAGGCGATGGCAAAGTTCTGGGAAGATTTCATCAACGGTCACATCCCAAATTTTCGCAAAAGCCCGATTGACCAGATCGATAACTACGTAAAGGATTGCTGGGAGGCGATCGTCGACAGCGCAAAATGGGCGCAAAAAGATCTGCCCGAGGTACTGGCAAAAATCAAACCAGATATGATCTGCGTGGATAATGTCATTATGTTCCCAGCCATCAAGCAGTTCGGCGTACCGTGGGTGCGGATCATCTCATGTTCCGAAAACGAAATCCCAGACCCGATTGTGCCGCCGCACTTATCGGGCTGCCGGGTGGATGACCGCGAGGGCATGGAGGCCTATGAGGCAAAGTTCCACGAGGTGATCAAGCCGATCCACGACGACTACAATGCGTTCCTGGCCAGATGCAACGAAGACGCCTATCCGATCGGAGAGTTTTTCGAAGCGTCGCCCACAATGAACCTTCTGCTTTATCCCGAGCCGGCAAAGTACGAACGGCAGAACCCACTGGACCCGAACAGGTTCCAGTATCTCGAAGGTTGCGTACGCGAAGAAGAACCCTTTGAGGTGCCAACGTTTAAGTCCAACAATGACAAACCACTTCTCTATGTATCTTTCGGGTCGCTTGGCGCAGGTGACACCGACCTGCTAAAGAGGATCATTTCGACCATTTCCAAGTTGCCCTACCGGGCGCTCGTAAATGTCGGGGATTACATGGACGAATACACAGACATTCCCGACAACGTGCACATACAGAGCTGGTATCCCCAGCCTTCGGTAATTCCACAGGTTGACGCGGTGATACATCATGGCGGTAACAACTCGTTCACCGAGTGCCTGTATTTCGGCAAAGCAGCAATCATCATGCCCTATGTCTGGGACGGCCACGATAACGCCACTCGTGTTCAGGAAACAGGCCACGGGTTCGGGTTTCACCGATACGACTGGACCGATGATGAATTGGCTTTTGCACTCGACAAATGTATCAACGATCCAGGAATGCAGGCGAAGATGGCGGCAACCTCTGCTCACATGCAGTCACGGCATGGTCCGACCAAGGCAGCTGGCATTCTCGACGACATCCTGAAAGCCGCGGAATGAGCAGCGCCCCGCATCTTTCCGAAATCTCGACCCGCACCGACCTTACGGACTGGGGGTTACAGCCGGACATGATTGAAGGCCAGTCGCATTCATCGGGCTTGCTGGTTCACAAAGGCCCGGACAATCGGCCGGAGATCGGCGCATGGGTCTGTACTCCAGGCCGTTGGCGCCTAACGATCCCGCGTGACGAGTTTTGCTATTTTGTGCAGGGCCGCGCGGTGTATCGGTCGGATGCAGGCGAAAGCATCGAAGTTACGCCCGGAACGGCCGTACTATTCCCCGCCGGTTGGGTAGGGGAATGCACGGTCGTGGAAACATTGCGCAACACTTACTACCTAACGGATCGCGAACCTGAATCATGACCACGCCAAGTATGCAAAACCCGCTCCAGCAGACTGACCTTGTCGATTGGGGGGTAATCCCGACGATGATTGAAGGGCAATCCCGCACGTCGGGAAAGCTGATCCACAAGGGGCCTGACGGCCGGTCCGAATGCGGCCTTTGGGTCTGCACTCCCGGTAAGTGGGAATGTCACGTCACCAAGGACGAGTTCTGCCACTTTCTGGAAGGCCGCTGTACCTATGTCCATGAAAACGGAGAGGTAATTGAGATTACGCCCGATACGGCGGCCTTTTTTCCGCAGGACTGGAAAGGCGTATGCACTGTCCACGAGACGGTCAAGAAAGTGTACATGATCCGCTAACGGCGCAATGCCTGTTAAACAAGGGGGCTGCCCAATGCGTGACCCGTTCAAATCCAGCTACTACCTAAACCCTAGGCATGTCCTATTGGAGGGTAGTGGGACCACGCTGGTCAACCCGTCTACCTTGCAGCCCGTCGGGGTTTTTGGTGAACCGTCGCCGCAGATCGTGGACCAGGTTCTGGATCGGGTCAATGCGGCGCAAAGGAAATGGTCTGCAACGGACTGCAAGTCTCGCGCGCGGGTATTGCATCAGATCGCCAACGAGATCGAAAGCGGCGACATGACTGAGGTCGCCCGTTTGATGACATTGGAAACGGGCAAACCTTACCCTGAATCGATCGGCGAGATTGCGAATATCCCGCCGGTTTTCCGGTACTATGCCGAGATGGCGCGCAATGACGCGGGCAAGATCGCGGGCACCATGCAAACTGGATCTTTTCAGTATCAGACATACGAGCCCTACGGCGTGTCCGTGCATGTGGTTCCATATAATTTCCCCCTCATTCTTGGCTGCTGGTCGATGGCCGCATCACTTGCGGCAGGTAACGGTGTTGTGTTGAAAGCCTCACCCGCAGGAACTTTGTGCACGATGGCGTTCATGGAGTTTTTTCAGGCGCTGCCACAAGATCTTATTGCTTGCGTGCCGGGCGGGGCAGACGTGGGTAAACAGTTGATTGCCAGCCCCAAAACCCATGTGGTCGCCTTTACAGGGTCCGTGCCGACAGGTCGTGCAGTCGCAGTGGCCGCAGCAGAGAGTTTAAAACCGGCAATTATCGAGGCTGGCGGGAGCGATCCACTTATCGTCAGTAAACACGCCGACATCGCGGTCGCTGCTGCCGGAGCAGTGACTGCTGCCTTTTTGCAGTCGGGTCAGGTTTGCACATCGTCTGAACGGATTTTTGTGGTCGAAGATGTATATGACGATTTTGTCGACGAGTTCGTGGCCAGAACCCGGAAACTGCGCATCGGCGACGGCATGGGGGTGGCGGAAATTGGACCTCTGGCCTCCAAGGAAGCGCGAGATAAGGTCGTGCGGCTGGTACGCGATGCAACGGAGAAAGGCGCGGTGGTTGAGGTAGGAGGCTGTATCCCGGATGACGTAGGGCCAGGTTGGTTTTTCGAACCAACGATCCTGACCGGCGTGACGGCGGACATGTTGCTAACTCAGGAAGAGGTCTTTGGGCCGGTCGCTTCGGTCATTCGGGTTAGCGACTTTGACCAAGCACTTGAACTGGCAAACGCGTCGCAGTTCGGCCTTGGCGGATGCCTGTTTACCAGCGACTTGGAGGAGGCATTTCAGGGGGTGAATGAACTACAGGTGGGGATGGTTTGGGTCAACAACCCGCTGGTGGACAACGATGCTTTGCCTTTTGGCGGCATCAAGAATTCCGGACTTGGACGCACGCTAGGCCTTCAGGGACTCGAGGCATTCAGGCGATCCAAGATGGTCGTGATCGACCCGAAGGCGAAGGAGGCGGACTGGTGGTATCCATATCCCGATGACTGGTTCTATTCAGATGACGTACAAGGCGGGAGAAAGCACACCGGTTAGGGTGATCGGTGCGACGTGATCGACTCTACAAAGGATGATGAGCTAACGGGAGGATAGTCGCGCCAACCGGAACTGCAAAGTCTATTTAAGAATGTCCGGTTCGGGCAGTCCGCGGCGCTCCGGCACAAGCGGGCCAATGGCTGGAAAATCCGCAAGACATCTTCAGCGCTTTTCTACTGTGGGTCTGCCATCCGTCCCAATAAGGTCATTTATCTAAACAACCGGGAATGTGTACAGTTGGTCCGTTAGATTAATAGTTCCTCTGACATTCGACATAGGCCAAATCCGGCTCCCGCAACCAGGTCGAATAATCTCAACACAGGCCGTTCAGACTACAATTGATCCACTCGATCAATTGCTTAACGTCCTCATCTCGTCAGCCTCATAACCCGAAAGTCAGTGGCTTCGGTCAACTGGACAACCAGGCGACAATCTGGTCCGTTTCCGGTCTTCTGCGCGTGCGTTGTGGCAATTGAATCACCAGTCCTCGGTTGGTTTGAAACGACTTGGTATGCGCAACGATCAGCTCGCCCGTGGCCAGGGCGTCTTCGATCAGGCACAGGTGTCCCATCAGTATTCCTGCGCCCGCCTTGGCTTCCTCTACGGCCAGACTGTAGAGGGAGAATTGAGCACCACCTTTGGCATTATGCAGGTCATAGCCAGAGTGCTGGGCCCATTTGGTCCAATCTTCACTCCACACCAGATCGTGCAGCAACGGTAAATCCCGAAAACCGTTTGCGCGGCATATTTGGTCCTTAAGCGTCGGGGCACAAACCGGCACGATCTCGTCCGGGCAAACAACCACCTGATTTGCCGTGTCGTTCGGTGGAGCGAAGAAGATTGACAGGTCGAACAGTTCGCGCCCAAGGCTCGGCGGCGCTTCCAGCGCTGTGACGGAAAAACTGATGTCGGGAAAATGAGATCGGATCTGGCGTAGCCTTTTGGGGAGCCAGAGTTGAGCAATGGCCGGCAAGGCAGCGATATGAAAATCTGCATTGGGTTTAAGGTTGCGCAGCGCCTGGGTCGCGTCGGCCAATTGGTCAAAAGCCCGGGTAAATCCAGCAACCAGCGATTGCCCCTCGGGCGTGAGTTCTACGCCTTGTGCGTTGCGTCGGAAAAGGGGTGCACCGGCCCAGCCTTCCAGCGTTTTGATGTGTTGCGAGATGGCGCCCGGTGTGACGTTCAACTCTTCGGCCGCGGCGACAAAGCTGATGTGGCGCGCCGCCGCCTCGAAAGCGCGCATTGCGTTCAGTGGGGGCCCTTTGGGGCGCTTTGGGGAAACGCTCATCATCATAGCCTTAGTTTTTCTACGCCAAGAAATAACAATTCTGCTTTGCGAAGTCACGCAGCAGCGGCCACAGTGGAAGAAAAAGGAGGATGTCAGATGACACTTGCATATAGAGACTGGGTGCCCGCCGCAAGCGAAACGCTGGTTCAGAGTATCTCAACAAAGACAGCATCAGCATCGTCCGGCGACCTACTGGGCCGGATCGCGCATCTGGCAGAGAAAAACCGCCGCATTCACGAGAAAGAGTGTTTCAACCTCAACCCCGCGACAAATGTCATGAACCCCAAGGCCGAGGCGCTTTTGTCGTCGGGTATCGGATCCCGGCCATCGCTGGGCTATCCCGGTGACAAATATGAAATGGGGCTGGAAGCAATCGAAGAAATCGAAGTCATCGCGGCCGAGCTTTGCGCAGAGGTCTTTGATGCCCGGTTTGCAGAGGTTCGCGTGCCGTCGGGCGCAATTGCAAATCTTTATGGTTTCATGGCGACCTGTAAGCCAGGGGATACAATCATCGCTCCGCCTGCAACGATCGGCGGCCATGTGACCCATCATACTGCGGGCTGTGCAGGGCTGTTCGGGCTGCGCACGATCGAGGCTCCGGTAAACACAAAAGGTTACACCGTCGATCTGGACCAGCTGCGCGATCTGGCGCGGGTTGAGCGCCCCAAGCTGATTACGATCGGCGGAAGTCTGAACCTTTTTGAACACCCTGTTGCCGAGGTGCGGGCCATTGCGGACGAAGTTGGCGCGAAAGTCATGTTCGATGCCGCGCATCAGTGCGGGATAATCGCGGGGCGTGCATGGTCGAACCCGCTGAATGAGGGCGCGCATTTCATGACCATGAGCACCTATAAAAGCCTTGGTGGACCAGCAGGTGGATTGATCGTGTCGAATGATGTCGACATCGCCAAAGCATTGGATGCCATTGCTTTTCCCGGGATGACGGCCAATTTCGATGCCGCCAAAACGGCCGCGCTTGCGGTTACGATGCTGGATTGGATAGATTTTGGCCAGGTGTACGCAAACGAGATGATTGCACTGTCAAAAGCACTTGCCGCCGCGTTGGATGCGCGGGGCGTTCGCGTTTATGCGGGTGCGGAAGGCTTCACCAATTCGCATCAATTCGCAGTTCTGGCAGATCCCTATGGCGGAGGGCAGGCCGCATCAAAGAAACTCCGCGAAAGCGGGTTCCTTGCGTGCGGCATCGGATTGCCTGTCAAGCCGGTTGAAGGGGACTTGAATGGGTTGCGGATTGGCACTCCTGAATTGGTTCGCTGGGGCATGACCTCTCGAGATGCTGATCGCCTCGCCGATTTGATCAGGCGAGGACTGGACGGCGAGCCTGTCGCTTCGGAAGTCTCTGTCTGGCGCAGTGAATTCGACACGCTGCATTTCGTGAACTAGGCGCAAACGGCCACCACATCCGCCCGGTCTGGTGGCTGCTCTTAACTGTTTTCCTGAATAATCGCGTCAATTCTGGCCAATGTAGCTGAGTTGACGGCGACACCTTTTTGACCCGCCGCAAGGCGACATGCACGGCGCCCATCTCCGGGCAGGTGCGCGCCGTCCTGATTTCTGATCGACGCGACCAAGTCCGAAATTGCGTTTGAAAACAGTCCATTTGACGAAACCGCAGGGTCAATAGCGATGAAGAACTGCCCGGTTTTCGGTGGACCCCCGACCGTCCCCGAGAACGGAGAGGCATGCAGCCCAAGTGTAGACCCCGTCAAAGCTGCCGCCATGATTTCAGTCAGCAAAGCGATACCCACACCTTTGTATCCGCCGGATGGGGCCATGCTTCCTTTCAGACCGACATTCGGGTCTGTTGTCGGGTTTCCATCCGGGTCCAGCGCCCAGCCGACCGGAATGGCTTTGCCTTCTCTGGCGTGTTTCATCACTTCGCTTTTGGCGATGGTGCTGGCGCTCTGGTCGATCAGCAACGCGGGTAGTCCGTCTGTACCCGGTACCGCAACAGAGAACGGGTTGGTGCCGACAACGGGCTTCGATCCGCCCGAAGGTGCAATGGATGCAGGTGCATTGGTGAATCCAAGACCAACCAGACCCGCCTGTGCCAGTCGATACGTGTGATAACCCAACACACCGCAATTGTAGCTGTTGGTGATCGCAAGGGCCGCGATGCCCTGTTCGCGTGCCGCCGTGATCAATGCTTCGAAGCCCAGGTCAATGGCTGCATGTGCGAACCCGGTCGCAGCGTCTACACGGATAAGGCCGGGGCGCGGGGTTTCCAGCGTCGGTACTGCCTGACCGTCGACCTTCCCGCATTGTACATGTTCACAGTAAATCGGGATATAAGCCAGGCCGTGGCTGGCCACCCCATCCGCTTCGGTTGCCGCCGTGGCCACGGCCAGAGGGCGCGCGTTTTCTTCACTTGTGCCAGCGGCAACCAACGCGGTGAAGGACAGCTTTTCGATTTCGGCAAGCGACAAGGTTTGGGTCTCGGTCATCTGATGATCCTTCAGTCATTGTCCGACAGGCCGGAACCAGCGCCAAGCAGTCGGGATTCTTCGGTTGCAGGGGCATATGTACGGTGCGCCATGGAGTTGAGGATCCGCCACACCTCTGCATTTGGAGCGGCACGGCTTTGCAGAGGACGACTGTTTTGAATGTGGCCGCCCTCAGTTATCTCAACATGATCAGCGCGGTCTAAATTGCAGTCTGCGCAGCTTAAATGAACACCATCAGTTATCGCAGCATACCCGTCAAAGGTGACTTTTACTGTCGTTCCCAGTTTTTTGGCCCCCGCAGCGACAAAGGGCAGCAACAGCAGCGGTGCCGCGAGATTTGAAATCGAAATGGTGCCTTGGGACAGGACGGTCGGTGAATCCGATATCGCAGCTCCGGTCATCAGGGGGCACAGGTCTTGTTGGCCAACCCATACTCCGTTCTGAAGCACAGGAATGTGGCGTTCCAGACAGGGCGCATATTCACGTTTAAGCAGTTGGGCCAGAATGGCGGGCCCGTCGAACCCTTGGGCGCTTAGCCACCGGGTGGCTTTCGCAGCCTCTTCCGCCACGCCCCAGGCATATCCGGCGCCACGGGTTGCGCGTTTGGCTGTTGCTTCGACTTCGTTCAATGAAAAGGTCATTGCGCAACCTCCGGATAAACCCACAAATCTGCGTTCGCGGTATTTAGCTCATCGGGGTAGGGGGCGCCGGCATACATGCAGATGCGGACCCAGCGATCTGAACGAGGGTCGAAATGCGTTGCGCCAAAGAAGGATAGTTTTGCGCGCAACATATCGATGGGCATCACATTCGCGCCGATTGTGTTGTCATGGATCTCACCATATGGCGCGACACGGCTGATTTGTGCGCGGCGTAAGGTGTGGCGGTGCTCAGGGTGGCGCATAAGAAACTCTGCTATCGGCGCATCATCCGGCCACTCTTGCAAAGCCTTGAAAGCCAGTGCCGCATCACGCGCGGGCGCGAGCGGTTGTTCATAGTCTGCAATCGGTTCTTCAAACCGTTCACCCAGTCGGGGTTCCAGTTTCTCTTCGGAAACGTACCAGGCCCGCGCGCAGTTTTTCGGATCACTCCAATCAAGGTCCAGCGCCCAGTCAAAGCTTTGGCGGATCAAGTCGCGCACATCGGATACCCGCATCGCTCCATCAATCACCTGTGCAGCCGCATTTGTGTCCGCCATGCAGCTGGACAGCCCGTCCACGACATCTCCGTAAGGCTCAAGGATCAGCGAGGCCAGCAACTCCTGGCCTTCTTCGCTGAGCGCAGTTTCCGACCATCGGATCATTCGATCCCACGGATGGTCTTGTGTCAGGTCGTCCGTAGCCAGAAATGCGCTGATTGAATTCAGGTCGTCCTTTAGCGCAGCGAGTTTTTCAACCTGTATCGGGTGTTTAGATTGCCACCACGTGATTGACTGTTTGCTGCGCGCGAAAACGTCGCGAAAGACACGCGCGTCTTTTTCGGTTGCTGTCTCAATTGACCGCACGCGCGAGATGGCCTCTTCCCGCGCCATGATCCAGTTGTTGAACAGAACGGGATGGTTCACGATGAACGGCGCCATTCCCAGTCCTGTGGAATTTCCGATGCCCAGCCAGCGTGCGATTTCAGGATTAAGCGCAGAGGTCTGATCCCCGCCTTTGACCTGCGCCATATATTGCACCAGATCGCGTACAAAAACTCGGGTCAGATAGACTGACAGCATTTCGATCTGGAAGGGACCACTGACCTCATTCCGGTCCGCCGTTTTCTCACGATCCGCAGCGCCGAATTTGCCCGACCCGTAAACAGCCGTGGTCCTCATCAGATAGCCGACCTGATAAATCTGTTCCAGGTCCGGTTGCTGGCCCGCAGCCAGACGATCCACCACATGAGCCCAGAGTCGCACGGAACGGTTGGCGCGTGACAGTGACAATTCGGTTTCGCTGACACGCCCTGCCTCTTGCAGCGGTACGTTCAGGGACAGGCGATCAATGTCTTCTGGCGTGGGGATGCCATCGAACAGCGCAAAGGTGGCGTCCCACGCTTCGGCAATAACCCGGTCTGACCGTTGATCGGCAGGCAGGTCATGGGCAAAGGCGACCAGCGAATAGGCGCGATCGGGGCCTTGCGCGGTATAGACCGCATGCCCGACACCTTTGTCGTCAATTTCAAATGCAGGGCGCGAAAATCTCCAGTTTTCATCGGCCATGCGGCGTGTCAGTTGCCGCATAAAGCTGAGCCGACATTGGTGTAGTGATCCCAGTCGTGACAGTCGCATGACCATAGCGGGGTCACGTCTGGCGATCTCTGTCTGCGCGTGTGGTTCCATTTGGTTACCTTTGTGGGACGAAGTTCTCGGCAAAGAACCGATACCAGTTCCTGCCCATGATCCCGGCCACTTCGTCATCGTTCAGGCCGGTCGCGCGTAACCCTTGTTCGATGTTTCCAAAGTCTCGGTTGTCCTGAAACCAGCCCGGCATTGGTGGAAACCCCGGGGCCGAGGCCGAGCCTTCGCCATAGTCGATTTCTTTTGTCCACCGCCCCACACGCATCCATTCAACGATGCTGTCAGGCTGATCCTGGCACAGGTCAGTGCCGATCCCCAGATGTTCGGCCCCATATTTGTCCGCAGTGCGGGCGATCATCGCGCAAAAGCTCTCCAGAGTGCAGTCGGACTTGTCCTTCAGGTGGTGAGGGTAGACCGAAAAACCCAGCATCCCACCGTTTTCAGTCACGGCGCGGATGACATCATCTCGCTTGTTGCGCAGGGCCGGGGACCATTCGTGCGGATTGGCATGTGTGATTGCGATGGGCCGGTCCGAAATCTCAGCCGCTTCGATTGTGGACCGGTCTGCCGAATGGCTCATATCCACCACAAGGCCCACGCGGTTCATCTCTTTGATCACCTGCTTGCCCATTCTGGTTATGCCGGTGTCTTCGGCCTCATAACAACCGGTCGCAAGCAGGGATTGGTTGTTATAGGTCAGTTGCATGAACCGCGCGCCCAAATCGTGCAGAATTTCAACCAGCCCGATATCGTCTTCAATGGGCGACGGGTTCTGAAACCCGAAAAACACTGCGGTCCGGCCCGTTTTACGGGCTGAGTCTATATCGCTGGCCCACCGGCCCTTCATGATCAGATCTGGGTACTGCTCGAACCAACGGTTCCATTTCTCGAAATTCAGAACCGTTTCGCGAAAGTTCTCATGATAGGAGATGGTGACATGGATCGCGTCCACGCCCCCTTCGCGCAGCTGGCGGAAGATCTTCTCCGACCAGTTGGTATATTGCAGGCCGTCGATCCGCATCAGACCGGGCCTGCGCTGATATAGGCGGTTTTGACGGTTGTATAGAACTCGGCTGCCGCCTTGCCTTGTTCGCGCGGTCCGTACGAGCTGTCGCCCCGGCCACCGAATGGTACGTGGTAATCGGTGCCAGCGGTGGGCAGGTTAACCGTCACCACGCCGGTGCGCGCGTTGCGGCGGAAATGGGTGGCGCGGGCCAGTGATTTGGTCACGATGCCTGAGGTCAGGCCAAAATTGGTGTCGTTGACCACGCTCAGCGCCTCGTCATAGCTGCCGACCTTGATGACGGATGTAAGCGGTGCGAACATTTCTTCGCGATTGATGCGCATGTCGTTGGTGGTGTTCAGGAACACGCCCGGCGACATGTAGAACCCGTCATGGGGCATCTCCAGGCGCTGACCGCCACAGGCCAGCTCGGCCCCTTCGGATTTGCCCAAGTCGACATAGGTGAGGTTTTCATTCAATTGCTGCTGACTGACGACGGGACCCATCTGCACGCCCGCTTCCAGCGCGTGACCCACTTTCATTGCCTGCGCACCGGCAACCAGTTTCTCGACAAAGGCATCATGGATGCCCGCGTGAACCACAAGACGCGACGAGGCGGTGCATTTCTGACCGGTGCCACCAAAGGCCCCGCCCAGAGCCAGCGTCACCGCCAGATCCAGATCGGCGTCGTCCATCACGGCCAGCGCGTTTTTGGACCCCATCTCCATTTGCACTTTGGTCAGGTTCTGGATTGCTGCGGCGGCGATACCTTTGCCTACGGGCACCGATCCGGTGAAGGAAATCGCATTGACCTTGGGGCTTTCCACCAGACGTTGCCCAACCGAACGGCCCGAGCCCATCACAAGGCTGAACAGACCTTTCGGGATATCCTGCCGTTCGATGATTTCAGTCAGGGCCACAGCCGAGGCGGGGGTGATGTTGGCGGGTTTCCACACAACCGCGTTGCCATAGCACAGCGCCGGGGCAATCTTCCACGAGGCCGTTGCAGTGGGGAAGTTCCACGGGCTGATGATTGCGACAACGCCAACGGCTTCGCGGCGCACATCCACTTCGATATCGGGGCGTACGGAATCGGCGTTTTCACCGATCTGGCGCAGACACTCGGCGGCGTAATAAGTGAAGAACTGACCGGCCCGGTAAACCTCACCCTTGCCTTCGGCCAGCGGCTTGCCTTCCTCGCGGCTCAGCAATGTACCCAGTTCTTCGGCGCGGGCCATCAACTCGTTGCCGATGGCGTTCAGGACGGCCTGTTTGCGCTCCAACCCGTAGGCAGCCCATTCGGTCTGCGCGACGCGCGCCTGATCCAGAGTCGCCTCAAGCTGATCGGCGCTGGCCTGTGTGAACATGCCAACCAGATCGCTTAAATCCGAAGGATTGCGGTTTTCAATTTCGCTTTCGCCCGCCAGCCATTCGCCGGCAATCAGGTTCAGTTTGGTCACGTCAGGCCCCAAATTCGCAAATTTCGATTTGGGTAAGGATGGAACTTTCAACTAACATCAGTCAAACTCAAATAACTTTAGTAAACTTCAGAAAGTTTGAAGTATGGCGATGAAAGTCGAGATGCTGCGGTGTTTTTGTACCGTGGCCCAAACCGGAAACCTTGCCGAGGCTGCCAGCCGTCTGGGTCGGACACAATCCGCCGTCTCAATGATGCTGAAACAGTTTGAAGATCATCTGGGCAAGAAACTGTTTGAAGGTGAACGGAAAAATCACCTGTCGCCGCTGGGTCAGCAGGTTCTGGACCTTGCGCTCAAACAGGTGCGCGATTTTGATCAGACTGTTCTGAACATAGAAATGGCGGCGCAGGCGGAACATGGGTTGATCCGTATCGTATCCGTACCGTCTGTGGGAGCTTTGGTCTTTCCCGCCTTGCTGGGACATATGGCATCACGCTTTCCCGGATTGAAGATCGAGTTGCGAGACGGGGATTCGCAACAGGTTCTGGACGCCGTTGCCGGGGATAAGGCGGATATCGGCATTGCATCCGGCCATCATCCCCTGAACGGGGTCAGTACCGAGCCTCTGTTTCAGGATCAGTTCGGACTCGTTGCAGCTTCTGATCATCCGCTTATGACACAGGCCAAACCGCCCGAAATCCGTGACCTGATGGCGGCACCCTTCGTGCGAAACGCCTTGTGCGACATAATTGAATCATCCTCGTTCAAAAAAATTCTCGACCGGGCCGAGGTTACTATTCACAACACGCACTCGCTGATCACAACGGTCAGGGCAGGCCAGTGGATCACGGTCCTGCCGCAGACCGTCGCGCAATTCATCCCGGACGCGGTCGCCTTTCGCCCGATTTCAGATTTGCCGGACAAGCGAGAGGTATATCTTTACCGTCGGGAAAGAGCCCGCTTCCGCGAGATCACCCAGGCCTGCTGTTCGTATATCCTGTCGAGCGGTTTCGGAAACACTGGCTTGGTGCAGGAGCCAGTTTTGGATTAACCCTGCTCAAAAACACAAATTAATTAGGTTCTAGCAGACTCGAAGCGGCTCACATGCTAGGTTCCAGGATGAAGCGGGGGACTTCAGAGGGGCAACATGTCTCAGGACCTTAGAGGCTGGCTGAGCGCAATTGGATTAAACGAGTACGCGCAGGCCTTCGCAGACAACAAAATCGATTTCTCCATCCTGCCTGATTTGACGGCCGAGGATTTGATCGAAATTGGGGTGACGGCCGTCGGTGATCGGCGGCGGCTGCTGCGCGCCATCGAACAGATTGATACCAGCCAAACATCAGCAGAGCCTGAACCTGCTGCACAGCTCGAGCCCGCGCGCCGACAGGTTACAGTGATGTTTGCCGATCTTACCGCATTCACGAAACTATCCAGTGAGCTGGATGCAGAAGATCTGCATGCGCTGCTGAATCAATTCTTCAGCAAAGTGGACAATGTCGTCGAAAAGTATGGTGGTCGTATAGACAAGCATATCGGCGATGCGGTTATGGCCGTTTTCGGAGCGCCGATTTCACATACCAATGACACCGAAAGGGCGGCGCGTGCTGCCGCCGAGATACATGCAGTTCTACCGACTTTGTCACCACCGCTTTCCTGCCACATCGGTATTGCGTCAGGTCAGGTCATTGCCAGTACGACCGGAAGTCAGTCGCATACAGAATACACTGTCACAGGGGATGGGGTAAATCTGGCGTCCCGTCTGACGGATATTTCCGCAGGCGGCGAGACTCTGGTTTCACATGACATTCAGCGCGCGTTGGGACCGCTATTCGTTGGCGAATCCCTTGGTGTGAAGGCCATCAAAGGGCTGAATGATCCCGTTGAAATTTGGCGTCTGGATCGATTGGCCCGGAACATTCGCACACGGCGTCATAAGTTCATCGGGCGCGAGCGGGAGTTGTCGGTGTTCTCGGCCACATTTGACCGATGCAAACGTCACGGCAAGGGCGAAGTCCATGTGATTCTGGGTGAGCCCGGGATCGGGAAAACCCATTTGTCCGAGCAAGTCGCTGAACTGGCATCCGGACAGTCCTACACGATCCACAACGGTGTCGTGATGGATTTCGGCGCGCGCGAAGGGCATTCAGCCATTCAGATGGTCGCCCGCAGCATTCTGGGTCTTGACCCGTCGGATGGCGCGAAAACGGGTGCCGCAGCGGCCAGGGACGCAATCGCCAGGGGCTGGGTGAGCCCCGCGAACGCCGCGCACCTCAACGCGCTGCTTGAGCTGGAGCAGGACTCCGGTCTGGCCGAGGTGTTTGCGGTGATGGACAACAAGACCCGCTTGCGCGGAAGGCGGCAGGTCATTGAAGAGTTGCTGTCGGCCAGCAGCCGGGAAGCCCCCCTGCTGATCCAGATCGAGGACATCCACTGGGCCTCGCCCGAGATCCTGGTGACCTGCTCTCATATTGCGGCGGCGACGCGGAATATCCCTTGCGTGTTGATGATGACCAGCCGGGCTGAAGGCGACCCGATTGACCGGGACTGGCAAATGGCAACCGATGGCGCGCCGGTGTCCAAGATGGAACTGGCGCCGATGGGCGAGGAACAGGCCAGACTGTTGGTCGAAGAATTCACGGCCATCGACCCCGAGTTGCTGGAAACCTGTGTCAAACGCGCCGGGGGCAATCCGCTGTTTCTTGAACAGTTGTTGCGCAATACAGATGTACTTACCCAACAAAGCGTGCCCGGCAGTATTCAGGGGATCGTTCAGTCCCGACTGGATACACTGGATCGAACCAGCCGCGCCGCCATTCAGGCAGCATCGGTACTGGGGCAACGGTTCTCGGCAGAAGTGCTGAACTTCATTCTGGGTGAAGGGCATCTGGATACGACCAGCCTGATCCGATCCGCGCTGGTCCGAGAGGCAGGGCCTGACCTCATGTTTGCCCATGCGCTGATCCGGGATGGATCCTATGCAACGTTGGTCAAATCCGAGCGTGCGCGCCTGCACAGACAGGCCGCCAAGTGGTTCGAGGATCGCGATGCGACCCTATGCGCGCAGCATCTGGACCGGGCTGGGGCGAATAACGCCGCACAGGCGTATCTGGACGCGGCGGAGAAACTGATCCAGGCCTTCAGATTTGGCGATGCCAGCCCATTGATCGAACGCGCTCTGGAACTGCCGTCCCCCGCAGGTGTCCGGTTCGATCTGCTTTGCGCTCGGGCTGAGACGCACAGGCTTCAGGGTCTGTCTGGCGACGCACTGCGAGAATTTCAGGAAGCTGCTCGCGTTGCCGAAACCGATGAGCAAATCAGCCGCGCGCATATCGGGCTCGCGCAGGCTGCGCGGCAAGCCAGCCTGTATCAGGACGCGCTGGAGGCACTCGATATGGCTGAAACCGCCGCCGAGCGTTGCGGGTCAGAGCGGGATGTGGCGCAGATCAATTATGTGCGCGGTAATGTCTTTTTCCCTCTGGGTCGGGACAAGGAAGCGCTAAGCGCCAATGAACGCGCCCTGACGCTTGCCCGCAAACTTGGATCTGCCCGCCTCGAGGTTGGGGCGCTAAGCGGATTTGGTGATGCAAACTTCATGAAAGCCACCATGAAGACAGCGACAGGCTTTTATATGCAAGCTGTTGAACGAGCGCGCGAAAAAGGGCTGGTCCGCGATCTGGCCGCCAATCTGCACAATCTCAGCGTCGCGCGCAGTTACACCGGGGACGTAGCACAGGGCAAGGCGGACGCCATTGAGGCCATCGAAGTCTCGCAAACGTATTTTGCCTTTGTTCCGGAATGCGTTGCACAGACCTGCCTTGGCGTGGCCGAGACCTTTTTGGGCAACCTTGATCAGGCACTGGAAGCGTTCAGTGTTTCAGCTGAAATTGCGGAACGCGTCGGTGCAAAACGCCTAGAGGCGCAGGCCCTTGAACATCTGGCGCGAACGCAGGTTTATGCCGGAAAGTTGGACCACGGTCGGGAAACAGGTCGTCGCGCGGTTGAAATCGCGCTTGAACATGGGCGGAACTTTGTAGGGCCCAAGGCCTTGTCGGCCCTGGCAATGGCCGAGTCCAACCCTGATGAGCAAACGCGCTTGTTGAACCTGGGGTCTGAGATCATTTCCGAGGGATGTGTGGGTCACAGTCACCTTCACTTTTACTCGGACGCCTGCGCCGTCATGCTGGCGCGCGGCGATTGGGACGCAGCAATTGAATATGCGGATGGGCTTGCAGCCTTCACGACTACCGAGCCTTTGCCAATGGTCGATTTATCCATTTGTCAAATACGACTTTTGGCTGAAAGCGGACAGCAGAACACTCCGCCAATACAACACGGGGGGTATGCCGATCTGGCAACGCAGTTTGCCGCTATGGGTATCACGCAATCCCTTCTGGGTTCAGTGGGGTTTCTGGCTGATTAGGTGACACGGCAGGAGGCTGAATGAGCGTTGAAAGAAAGGTGTGGCTGATTTCTGGCTTGTTGACCCTTGGGCTTGGGGGTCTCTTGCTCAAACTTTGGATCGAACTGAATCATTTTGAGGGTGATCCCACTCAACTTCCGGATCAGGCATCAGTGGACGCGTATCTGGAAAAACTGGATGCCGTGCCGGATTACCGCGTTAAAACGGGGATCTTCTTAAAATCATTCAGCTTTCTTGGTGCCAGCGACGTGCAGGTCACCGGTTACGTCTGGCAGCGCTACATCACAGGTGTTCATGATGAGATCCGTCCGGCCGAGGGTGAGATCGGTTTCCTTCTGCCGGAAGCGGTCGATACAGCAAACGGACTGATCGAAGAGGCCTATCGGCTGCCGCAACAAGATGGGTTGCTGATCGGGTGGTATTTTGAACAAACCCTTCGGCAGAGTTTTGACTACACCCGCTACCCCTTTGATCACAAAACGGTCTGGGTGCGCTTCTGGCCCGCATCTTTTGACATCAATGTTGCGCTGGTTCCTGACTTTGAGGCTTATTCCGCGACCGGCCCGGATGATATTTTCGGCATCGACAGTCAGATCGTGATGGGTACGTGGGAACGTGAGAACACCTATTTCGACTATAAGTTGTCAAGCCTGGATACGACGTTGGGCATCGCTCAGAACGCCTATCAAACCAACATGCCCGAGCTGCATTATAACTTTGTCATCAAACGCAATTTCGCAAACGCGTTCATCGTGCACATGGTCCCGCTGCTTGTCGTGACAATGCTGCTGTTTGGGGCGCTGATGACCGTCACGCGCCGCGAGGGGCTGGCCGATCGGCATGACTTCAGCACGTCCAGTGTAATCGGAACCTGCTCGGTTCTGTTTTTCGTGATCCTGTTGGCCCATGTGCAGCTGCGTGAAGGGTTCGCAGGTTCTCCTGTGATCTATATGGAGTCGTTCTTTTTCCTGATGTACTTCATGCTGCTGGCAGTTTCGGTCAATACATACCTGTTTGCGTCCGACGTTGAGACGTCGTTGCGGATCATCCACTATCGGGACAACCTTATTCCCAAGGCCGGGTTCTGGCCGTTCGTCCTGCTTTGTATGGTGGTGATCACGGCCTATAATCTCAGTTCCAAGGAAAGCCCGAAACCGCCACCAGTCAGCACAGCGGAAAACTAGATAGCCGGCTCGAATCCGGGCTTGGGTTCACCCTGCGCCATATCCAGCGTGTAGTCGCTGATAACATCTGATTTTCCGTCACGCCAGTTTTGCATGTACTTTTCAGGATCGGCGATCACATAGGCGTAGGCGGGTTTCATCACCCCATCCAAGATCACGTTGATCTTTTTGCGGATATAGACGTTCTTGGACGAGCCCTGACCATGATAACCTTCCAGCTTATCCAGCTCGTGCAGGCCCGATTCCGTCACCCGGTAAACCTCTCCGCTTACTTGTTTGCCCATGCCCTGCTGATCGACAAGGGTCGCCATTCGGTGCAGGAAGCCACAGTTCGGATTGTCGCAGAACGGTTCATTTGGAACGATCAGGGGCATTGGTTGCCGCGTGCGGGCAGGCCCGACAAAGTCATTCAAAACCCGGTTGTGTGCCTCATGGTTCGGGAACCCCTGTTTCAGGGAGCCGTATGTGAAATACAGATAGGTGGGTTCCTGGATGGCAACAAAGGTTTCGTCACGGCCCTGTTCCGCATCTTTTATCTTAAGGTTGTGATCCTGCGCCCAAGCATCCAGCATGGTCCGGATTTCGGGCGGGATATCCATGCCCTGAACAAATTCAATGCATGAGGTTGCATCCATGCCTTTGGCGCGCAACAGGATGTCGACCATCCTTGGGGCTTTGTTCATCACAGCCACATGCAATGCCGTGAAACCGTGGTCGTTGACGATATTGACGTCGATATCGCGGTCAATCAAATCCTGTGCCGCTTCATAGTCTGGCTTGCCCAGATCGTGACCGCCTTCGTTCAATTCGCCTTCGCCACCGGCCGCATAATGCAGCAATGAATCGCCGTGGGCCTCGTCCACGATATTGATGCCCACGACACCTTCATCGATGGCGCGGAACACACGTTTCCATTCATTGATATCATCAGCGGCGGCAGCCTCTCGGGCCCATTTGCACACGCGGTATTTCTGGTCGTCCAGTTCTTCGAATGCCTCGCCCAGTGCTTCCATGATCTGGTCGGGCGTGGCCATCATACCAATCCCCATCCGGCCGTTGGACAGGCGGCCCTCCCGAGGGCCTATGAAATCGATGCCCAGTGTCTTCAGCCTTGCGACATTGTTCTGGGTGGTGATGTTGTTCCACATATTCGTGTTACAGGCCGGGCACAGGATCACGGGCTTCTTCTGGTACTGCCACGCCACAAAGACAGAGGTCAGAAGGTTATCGGCGATCCCGTTTGCCACCTTTCCCATGGTGTTGCAGGTGATGGGTGCGACGATCACGCAATCGGCCCAGTCACACAGCGCCAGATGCGACGCACGCACCGGCATGTCGAATTCCATGTAACGGAAATTCCATTCATCATCGTCGCGGTAATAGTCGTTATGGGTGATCTTGGCGTCGATCCGTTCAGCGCCGAAGTCCCGAAAGAACTTTTCAGCCGAAGTGGAAGGGATCAGTTTGACATTGTGTCCGGCGTCGACGATGCGCTCAACAAGTTCTGGTATCTTGTCTGCCGCCGATGACCCGCAGGCACAAAGCAGCACGTTGCGTTTGCCGCTGCTTACCTCGTTCATCACACCTTTGGGATAGCCGAACATGTTCTTATTCAGGCTGGGTGTCTCTTCAAGCTTAGAAACGGGAAGACCTGCTTCGATCATGCGGTCCTGAAGGTGACCTGCCTTGATCATGTCCACAATGTCTTCCAGCTTTTCGCCTTTGCTGATGCACTGGCCTTGGAAAAACAGGTAGGGAACTTTGGGTTTTTCACCTAAAGATATCAGCTGACGTCGCATCTTTATCGCGTTGGGGTCGCGACCGCCCACATCCACCTGCTTTACGCTGGTCGCACCGATGTTCGAAAGAACACTTCTGAGCATGTAGGACCACGGGTCTTCATCTTCATAAAACAGAACCATGGGGTTGTTCCGGATAATGCTGGCGACATCGCCGGGATCTTCGGGCGGCTCAACTGTTTCGATCACCAGCAAAGCCGGGTCCTCCAGATCGCGCAGGCCGCGGAAGATGTTGCCACGAGGGGCTTGCCAGACCTGTGACGTTGCGGGGCTCATGTCGACGATCGTCACAAGGTCGGCTGCTTCATCATATGCGATACACAGGCACCAGAATTCTTCGAGCAACGCGGTTTCCCGGTAAACGTTTACCGGCGGGCGGATGGCTTCGATCCCGGTTACCCGATTAAAGTCGATATTGATCATCAGGTGACGGTCCGTGTTGGCGTCCAGGCCCTGTAGTTGCATCTTGAACCAGTCTTCGGGGGTAAGGATCGATGTGTCCTCGCGCGTTCCGAAACTGCGAAGTGAACTGCTCAGGTGTATGTTTTCAGCCGCGTTCAGATATTTCTGGGCCATGTTGTGCATGTCCGCGGCCGTGGCCACCCGTGAGACAACATCCGTGAAAGAGGCTTCGGTGGCCCGCAGCAGCTCGTCTTCGTCCACCTTGTCATCGCCGTGAATGGCCAGGCTTTCCACCAACACACCTAAGGAGTTCATGTTCGGAGTGGCGCGGCGGAACAGGTTGCGCCGTTTCTTGGGGTCTTTTGCCAGATAGAGCGTGCTGTCGACATAGTTGCATCGTTGCTTGAATGTCTTCAGATGCGTCTTGACCGCGGCACGCGCCGAGAAGCGCAAAATGCCACGCGACCGCATCGAGGTTCCGTCCCGGTCCGACATCGCCTTCCAAAGCCGGTCTGCGGTTGTAACCCAAAGCTTGCCGTATTTTTCAGGATGTACATCCATCATGTGCACCAGCCCAGTGCTTGGGTTGCACTTGGCGATGACGGCAAAATGCCCGCCCGGCATATTCGCTTTGCCATGGGCGACGCCGACCTGAAAATTCGCCACCAGAATATCATTGTCACCACCCAGCCGGTTGGATTCGTCAATCGCATCCAGCAACAGCTGCACGTTTGTCGTGTCCTCGTCCATGAAATAGGCCTGAACCTGAACACTGTCCCGCAGGCCCTGCGAATGAATGTAAGTGCAGGCGACGTCAAACAGCTCACCCAGTGAGATACCGTCATTTACGACGAAAGACGAAGGCAGCGCGCATTCACGGAAAATGTCGTTCACTTCGCAACTGAAGCCTAACGCGGACATGCTGAGGGCGGCAGCCGTCACGCTGCAGCAATTGATCGGCTGCTGGAAGTTCTGCAATTGAACACTGACCAGATCACCGAACATCGTGGCGAAGCAGGGCTGCCGGATCTCCTCTGGTAATTGCCGCCAGTTGTCGCTGGACAGAAAAGCGACCCGCGATCCGTCCAGCGCGAGCGCTTCGAGGCTGACGGGAATGTCTGATATCTGAAGGTGCTCTTCATAGAAATAGTCACCGACATCCGCGCTGGCCAAAGGATTACCATTCTGCCGCAGCTGAACCACACCGCGCAGAACAACATACATGCCGCTTGCTGGCAGAACCGTATTGTCGGTCACCTCGACACATTCGAAATGACGGTTAATGACTGACGGGTCGGCAATCTTGGCCTCGCCCGGCAGAACCTTGTATATCAGGTTCCAGTCTGCGTCATTTGGGATATATGATCTGGATGTTTCAATTTGATCTATAAGCACAACTGTTCCCCCCGGAGTTGCGTTTCAAATGTCTAATTGCGGCCAGCAGGGGCTTTCGGGTTTTCGATGCGCAGATACCCGTCATTCAGAATTAAGGACGCGTCTGTTTTTGCCTTTCACTGGCCAGGGCCGGCCTGCCAAAGAGAAAAAGTATAAGCAAATTGGCCCAATTGGCTGCACAGTATCCGATTTTTGAATAAAAATCACGATGGCAGTGATGTTGGGTTTTAGGCTGTCCTTTCCGACAGGCAAATATGCGGTGCACCCAATGCAGCAAAGGGGGCCGAAAAGCTGTCGGATGTCAGGCTGACTTTCCGTTTAGTCGGCGAACAGGTAGTCCAGCCGCATCACCGCGTCGGCCTTTTCTTTGTCCACCCCAAGAAATTCGGATATGACAGCTATGTTTTCGGCGCGCTGGGCGGTTTCCCGCAGTCGCAGGTAATTGTCCAAACCGGCGGCGCGGATTTGTTGGGACTCGTAACTCAGGTCGTTGCGAAGTGTCGGCAGCAGATGGGAAACAGTCTCAACCGGGCTGTTGTCACCCGCCAATCCGACGCGCCGCGCGTGGCCAATCAGGTATTCGTCCGAGTATTCGCATTCGATCTCAAGCACATGGGTTTTGGCCTGATCACCGCTGAAATCCTGAACAACGTCCAGATTGGCCGGGTCGAGGCACAGAACCAACTGGTCTGATCCGAAACTTTCGAAAAGCATTCGTACAACGGCCCGCCGATGGCGCGAGCGCTTGGTCAGCGTCGTTTCAATACCGCCCAGATCAGGCAGTTGGGTATCCCCTTCGTTAAACAGGTATTCGACGCAGGGGATATCTGTTTCAGACGCGATCTGATCGACCAGCCTTTTGGCGACATGCCACTTTTTGCACACGATCACAAACAGCTCTCGGTCGGGGCCCAGAACACTTCCAGCCTCCCAGAAGCGTTGCCTGAACCGGCGCCCGATGCGCCCCCGGCCAGCCAGAAACGCATAAAGGCTACGCCCCTCGTTCGAGATGGGAAAGTCGATGCCCTCACTCGCATAAAGTGAGCCGAGACGCTCTTTCAGCTCATGCGCCTCTGGGCTGATCTTGCGGGCAAACAAATAGTTCTGACCCAGAAGCATGTCATAGTGATCGTTGTAGAACGTGACGGGCATTCCATAATCCGAAAACATCAGAAATGTCGGTGTACGGTTTTCGATTTCACCCTTCGGGATCAGGTGGCGTACCAGCGTTTGAAAGAAGGTTTCATCGGGTATCCAGGTGGTTGCAAAAAACCGGATCACGTCCCTGCGCTGTCGCAGGAAGTCCAGAATCATCTCGACCGTTCGGCGGCGAAGACACCACCATTGGCTGCCGATCATAACCTGAAGGTCTTCGGGAATCTGCCGCGTCAGCCCAAAACGCCTCTGCGTTTCATAGGCGGTGTAGAACAGTTTTGGCTGGGTGCGTTCATTGAAATAATGGCGATAGATCAGCCGGTCTTCTTTCATGCCGGTCTTGATCCAGTCGCTTTCGAAAAAGTCGTGGCTTTCGATGAAATCCTTGTCGTGATCATCCAGAAACCGATGGGTGTATTCTGCCGTTTTGATCGCCATGCAATCACCGGACAGCATGTAAAAATGCGTGGCGCGGGGGAAGGTTTCGACGGCGGCCTGCAAGGCGTTCAGCGTGGCCTGCACCAGCGACCATTCTCCCCAGCCGCATTTGATGCGCCTTTTAGCAAAGGTCACGTTCGGATTTTGATCCAGCGCGGAACGAATGCGCCCGTAGCCTTCGGCGCTGGCACGGGCGTCAAAGTGGATGGCCATGCAATCGCCCGCAGCGGTCAGCTGTTCGGCCTGTGCAATGATTGCATCAGGGTCTTTATGGCATAGCAATATATAGGCAATCTTCGCCATCGAGGTTAGGTAATTTCCGTTTCTGCCCGGTTTCAACCGTGATACTGAGGATGAGCGATTGAATAAACAGAATAATTTTGGTTCCTTGTTATCAAAAGCTGGCATATCGGTTTGAGACCAGACCAGCGTAGGAGGCACAGCAGATGGGTTTTCCCGGTACCTGGATGACCGAGAGCGAAAGCATGGTGTACCGCGTCGTGCCCAAATGCGCCTGCTCGACCATTGGGCAGATCATGTATTATTCGGATCACGGCCAGTTCTTTGACGGTGACATCCATGACGCCAAGGATGGCATGCACAAATGGGCCTTTGATCAGAGCCAGGATCTGATTTCCAAAAATGTGCGCGATCATGCCTCGTATTCCTTTACCTGTGTGCGCAACCCATACACGCGTATTCTGAGCTCGTTTTTCGACAAGATCTGCGGGATCCAGCGCAACGGCAAACGGTATCGTGGCAATCTGGTGCCGACGCTGATCTACAATTACGGGATCGAGGTCGGCGGAGACGATGGAAAGGGAGAGTTTGACCAGATCGCCAGCTTTCGCCGGTTCCTGCTGTTTGCGCGTGATACCATCCGCTGGCGGCGTCCGATGGACCCGGACATTCACTGGTCAGCCATGTCTGGTCACGTGTCGACCTTCATCGTGAACGGTGGTCGTTATGATCGGATCTTCTGGACCGAAGCGTTCAACGACGGGATGCAGGGTGTCTTGGACAATACCAAGCTGAAGCATTCTGTTTCGCTGTCCGAAATACCCCGGTTCAACGAATCCGAAGGCCACGGACCCAAGCGCGCGCATCCGGTTGAAGACTATTTCGACGACCTGTCGATGCATCTGGTCTATGAGATCTACAAGCAGGATTTTGAGCTGTTCAAATACGATTTCGAAAACCCGGCCAACAAGATGCCGATTGGCGAAATCGATCTGGATGAAATTCACGCCAAACTGGGCGATTGATCCTTAGGCAGGATGACCCGTCCATCGTCAACGTTTCTTGCGAAACATTTAATCTGGTTGCGCCCGGGTGCGCCTGTGCATGATCGACTTACCGGTCTGCCGCGTCAGCAGACCGGTAATCTATCAGTTTAGACCTGACGCACGGCTCCTTTTGCCGCGCTGGTGGTCAGTTTCGCATAGGCCTTCAGCGCAGTAGACACCTTGCGTTTACGCGGCGCAGCAGGCACCCAGCCCTTTGCGTCCTGTGCTTCGCGCCGGGCCGCAAGCTCTTCATCTGAGACGGCCAGATTGATCGAGCGGTTGGGGATGTCGATTTCAATCGTGTCGCCATTCTGTACCAGACCAATCTCTCCGCCTTCGGCCGCCTCGGGCGAGACATGGCCGATCGACAGACCGGAAGTGCCGCCCGAAAACCGCCCGTCGGTCAGCAGGGCGCAGGCTTTGCCAAGACCCTTCGACTTCAGGTAAGACGTTGGGTACAGCATTTCCTGCATCCCCGGACCGCCACGCGGGCCTTCATAGCGGATCACCACCACGTCGCCCTCTTTCACCTTGCCGGTGAGAATGTCGCTAACAGCCTGATCCTGGCTTTCGCATACGTAGGCCGAGCCGGTGAATTGCAGGATATTGGCATCCACACCAGCGGTTTTCACGATACAGCCGTCGCGGGCAATGTTGCCGAACAGAACCGCCAGACCGCCATCCTGACTGAATGCGTGTTCCTTGGACCGGATCACGCCGCCTTGGCGATCGGTGTCCAGTTCCTTGAACCGGTTCGACTGGCTGAATGCCTGTGTGGTACGCACACCGCCGGGGGCGGCCTTGAACAGTTCCTGTGCCTTGGGGTTGTTGGCGATGGTGATGTCCCAGTTGGCAATCGCCTCGCCCATCGTGGCCGAATGCACTGTGCTGCATTCGTTGTGCAGCAGGCCCGCGCGGCTGAGCTCACCCAGAATCGAGAAGATACCACCGGCACGGTGGACGTCTTCCATATGCACATTCTCGATATTGGGCGCGACTTTGCAGAGGCAGGGAACACGACGGCTGAGGCGGTCCATATCGGCCATGGTGAAGTCAACTTCACCCTCATGCGCGATGGCCAGCAGGTGCAGCACCGTGTTGGTCGATCCACCCATGGCGATATCAAGGCTCATGGCGTTTTCGAACGCTTCAAAGGTGGCAATCTCACGGGGCAGAAAGCCTTTTTCGTCCAGATCGTAATGGCGCTTGGTGATCTCGACGATGCGGCGGCCAGCCTCAAGGAACAGCTCTTTGCGGTCTGCGTGTGTCGCCAGAGTCGACCCATTGCCCGGCAGGGCTAGGCCCAGCGCTTCGGCCAGACAATTCATCGAGTTCGCGGTGAACATGCCCGAGCATGAGCCACAAGTGGGGCAAGCGTTTTCTTCGATGTGCTGAACCTGTTCGTCAGTGAACTTGTCATCTGCGGCGGCGACCATCGCGTCCACAAGGTCAATCTTCTTGGCTTCCAGATCGGCAATATCGATCTTGCCGGCCTCCATCGGACCGCCCGAGACGAAAATGGCGGGGATGTTCAGACGCATGGCGGCCATCAGCATACCCGGGGTAATCTTGTCGCAGTTCGAAATGCAGACCATCGCGTCCGCACAATGGGCGTTGACCATATATTCGACCGAATCGGCTATCACTTCGCGTGAGGGCAGCGAATACAGCATCCCGTCATGGCCCATGGCGATGCCGTCATCCACAGCGATCGTGTTGAACTCTTTCGCCACACCACCTGCGGCTTCGACCTCGCGCGCGACCATCTGGCCCAGGTCCTTCAGATGCACGTGACCCGGCACAAACTGGGTGAACGAGTTGACGATGGCGATGATAGGTTTGCCGAAATCGTCATCACCCATACCTGTGGCCCGCCAAAGGCCGCGTGCGCCAGCCATATTGCGGCCATGGGTAGAGGTTCTGGATCGGTACAATGGCATGATGCTGTTTTCCCTGTTGCCTCGGGTTGCATAATTCGGGGTTCGTACGTTATAGCGCACGTAGCACATGTGCGTTATAACGTACAAGGTAAATCGCAGAGCGCGGGTATGGCTATGGACGACATTACGCTGAAATTACGGGATGTGCGGGCAGCCTCGGGGTTGAGCCTGTCCAGAGTCGCCGAGATGACCGGTGTCAGCAAAGCCATGCTGGGCCAGATTGAACGCGGCGAATCAAGCCCAACGATCGCGACGCTTTGGAAAATCGCCAAGGGCTTTCAGATACCGCTCAGCGGGTTGATCGACACGACTCTGGGCGATCCATCGGTCTTTCAGACTGTAACCTTTCCCGGCAGTATCGAGGTCAAGATTGTCTTTCCCTTCGATCCCGCGCTGGGTGCCGAGACCTTTCATGTGAACCTTGCCGCGAACCAAAGCCACGAATCCCCGGCTCATGCCGCCGGGGTGACCGAGGAAGTATTTGTCCTCAGCGGCACTTTGGAAATCCTGCGTGGCGAGGAATGGGTGCCGTTGCAGGCCGGGCAGGGGTTGCGCTTTGCTGCGGACCTGCCGCACGGGTATCGTGCTGGTTCGCAAGGGGCTGCGTTTCTGAATATGCATCACTATTCCCAACACACAGAAACTCCTGAAATCGGTAAGGCACCTTCATGACTGCCATTTTTGACACTCTTACCATCGTGGATGCCTTCGGCTCATTCGGGGCGCTGATCGTGGTGGCCGCGTATTTCGCAACGCAGATGCGGATGATGAATTCCGATGATCTGGCCTTTCCGATGATCAACCTGCTGGGGTCTGTCCTGATCGTCTTTTCGCTGCTTGAGAATTTCAATCTGGCCTCGATGTTGATCGAAGGGTTCTGGATTTTGATCAGTGTCATCGGCATCATCCAGCATTTCCGCCTGCGCAAGGCGCGATAATTCCTGAGGTCAACAAGCGCTAGCGCTATCCAGCCTTGAACGCCCATGCCACGGGGTATAGGGAAACCCCAAGCTCGCTTAGGGGAGGCTTTGATGCAGGACGATCCAAAAACCCTCGTATCCACCGAATGGCTGGCCGCGCATATGAAAGACCCGGATCTGCGGATTCTGGACGGGTCGTGGTATTTGCCGGCGCAAAACCGTGATGCCAAGGCCGAATATGATGCCGGGCATATCCCCGGAGCACGGTTCTTTGATATTGATGAGATATCAGACCACCGTTCCGACTTGCCTCATATGGCGCCACCGGTCGAAAAATTCATGTCACGCCTGCGGGCCATGGGTGTCGGTGATGGTCATCAGGTTGTGGTTTATGATGGTGCCGGGCTGATGTCCGCAGCGCGCGTTTGGTGGCTGTTCCGTCTGATGGGTCAGGAAAACATCGCGGTTCTGGATGGGGGTTTGCCAAAATGGCAGGCCGAGGGGCGCGAGATCGAGGATCTGCCTCCGGTCATTCGCGACCGCCACATGACCGTTCGCGTGCAAAACCAACTTGTCCGGGACGTCACGCAAGTTTCCTCCGCCGCCAAGCTGGCGGATCACGAAATCATCGATGCCCGCTCGGCCGACCGATTTGCCGGAACCGCACCCGAGCCGCGCGAAGGGCTGCGTTCGGGCCATATTCCGGGCTCGCGCAATGTGCCCTTTGGGCAGTTGTTGAACGCCAGCGGAACAATGAAGTCGCCCGAGGACTGCCGCGCCATATTCGAGGCTGCAGGCGTCGATCTGTCGAAGCCGGCGATCACCTCTTGCGGTTCGGGCGTCACGGCCGCGATTCTCAGCCTTGCGTTGGAACGCATGGGCAAGAAAGACCACTCGCTTTATGACGGCTCCTGGGCTGAATGGGGTGCCTTCCCGACCCTGCCCGTCGCAACCGGAGAGAACTGATGTTCGAGAACCTGAAACC
The DNA here is from genome assembly GCF_056536285.1 of Ruegeria sp. AF3. NCBI lineage: Bacteria > Pseudomonadati > Pseudomonadota > Alphaproteobacteria > Rhodobacterales > Roseobacteraceae > Ruegeria > Ruegeria sp. AF3. The sequence continues at coordinate 2,037,397 of NZ_JBQFJM010000001.1, forward strand.
GCAGCCTGCCGACAAGATTCTGGCGCTGATGCAGATGTACCGCGAAGACCCGCGCGATCAGAAAATCGATCTGGGTGTTGGTGTCTACAAGAATGCCGAAGGCGTGACGCCGGTGATGCGCGCGGTGAAAGCCGCCGAACAGCGTATCTGGGAAGAGCAGGAAACCAAGGCCTATACCGGTCTGGCCGGTGATCCGGCCTATGCGGATGCGATGATCGGATTGATCTTGGGTACTTCTGTGCCACGCGGCAACATCGCCGCAGTGGCGACACCCGGAGGCACCGGTGCCTGCCGTCAGGCGTTCGAGTTGATCCGGATGGCGAACTCTTCGGCACGCGTGTTTGTGTCGAACCCGACCTGGCCCAACCACCTGTCGATCCTGAATTATCTGGGGATGGAAACGGTTCAGTATCGTTACTTCGATGAAGAGACCCGGGGCGTCGATTTCGACGGGCTGATCGCAGACCTGAAAACCGCCAAAGCGGGTGACGTGGTTTTGCTGCATGGCTGCTGCCATAATCCGACCGGTGCCAATCTGAACATGGTGCAATGGCAGGAGGTCGTGAACCTGATCAATGCGCTGGGCCTCGTTGCGATGATCGACATTGCCTATCAGGGTTTCGGTGACGGTCTGGAAGAGGATGCGCAAGGCGTGCGGCTGGTGGCCTCATCGGTCAAGGAATGCCTGATTGCGGCGTCATGTTCGAAGAATTTCGGCGTCTATCGTGAGCGCACCGGGTTGCTGATGGCCGTCAGTGACAACGCGGCTGAAACCGCATTGAATCAGGCCACGCTGGCGTTTTTGAATCGCCAGAACTACTCCTTCCCGCCGGACCACGGCGCGCGCGTGGTGACGACCATTCTTATGGATGAGGCGTTGCGGGCAGACTGGGCAACTGAGCTGGAAGAGGTTCGCCTCTCCATGCTGGGCCTGCGCCAGCAACTGGCTGACGAGTTGCAGCGTCTGGCCGGATCCGACCGGTTTGGGTTCATCGCCCAGCACCGCGGCATGTTCTCACGCCTTGGGGCGGCACCGGAACTGGTCGAGAAACTGCGCGTTGAACACGGTATCTACATGGTCGGTGACAGTCGACTGAACATTGCCGGGCTGAACGCAGTGACTGTGCCGATTTTGGCCAAAGCAATTGTGGATGTCGGGGTTTAGATGCCGACGCGACATTCGAAACGAAAACCCGGGCGCGAACGCCCGGGTTTTTTTGTCAGGTGAAGGCAAGGCTTAGCCTTTCGAGAATTCGGGATATGCTTCCATTCCCAGTTCAGCCATGTCGAGGCCGTTGATCTCATCCTCTTCGCTGACACGGATGCCGACGGTGGATTTCAGTATCGTCCACAGGAACAGTGCGCCGACAAAGGTGAAAACGCCGTATGCGGCGATGCCCAGTAGCTGCGCGCCCAGACTCGCGTCACCGTAGAAGACGACGGCGATGGTACCCCAGATGCCACAGAACAGGTGAACCGGGATGGCACCGACAACATCATCGATCTTGAACTTGTCCAGCATCGGGACCGCGAAGACCACGATGATACCACCCACGGCACCGATCCACAGGGCACCGAACAGGGTCGGGGCCAGCGGTTCGGCCGTGATCGAGACCAGACCCGCCAGTGCGCCGTTCAGCACCATCGTCAGGTCGGGCTTCTTGTACAGAACCTGGGTCAGGACCAGCGCTGCAACCGAGCCCGAAGCAGCCGCCATGTTGGTGTTGGCGAAGATGCGTGACACGTCCGATACATCGCCCACTGTTCCCATCGCCAGTTGCGAGCCGCCGTTGAACCCGAACCAGCCCAGCCACAGGATGAACGTCCCCAGTGTTGCCAGCGCCAGGTTAGAGCCGGGCATTGGGTGAACTTTGCCATCTTTGTACTTGCCGATCCGCGGGCCTAAGATAAGGGCCCCTGCCAGCGCAGCCCAGCCACCGACCGAGTGTACGATGGTCGAACCGGCAAAGTCCGAGAAGCCCTTGGCATCCAACCAGCCGCCACCCCATTTCCACGAACCGGAAATCGGGTACATGATGCCTGTCAGCACGATGACGAAGATCAGAAAGGGCCAAAGCTTGATCCGTTCCGCCACGGCGCCCGACACGATGGACGCAGTCGCGGCCACGAACACAAGCTGGAAGAAGAAGTCCGAACCGACCGAAGCATAGTCCAGTGCCGCATCCGCCGGCGCAACACCAACCGCATCAAGCGTTGTGGTCGAGAAGAACGGGCCAAGCCAGCCCGTGATGGACCAGCCGTCGCCGGGATACATCAGATTGAACCCGATCAGCCAGTACATGATTGCGGCAAATGAAAACAATGCTACGTTCTTGATCATCTGCATGGCAACGTTCTTGGATCGTACCAGACCGCCTTCCAGCATGGCAAAACCTGCGGCCATGAAGAAAACAAGAAAGCCCGCCATCAGAAACAGCAGCGTGGTAAAGATATACTGGGTGTGCTGTGCCGCTTCGCCGGTTGCAGCGGCCTCTTGCGCAAGACCCATCTGCGGCAGCGCAACAATGGCGGCGGCAGGGATGAGAGATTTCATCAGGTTCATTGTCAGTCCTCGAATGATTGTGAATGGGCGCGCTTACAGCGCGTCCTCGTTGGTTTCCCCGGTACGCACACGCAGCGCCTGTTCGACATCGAGGACAAAAATCTTGCCGTCACCGATCTTGCCGGTCTTGGCGGTTTTGGTGATGGTCTCGACGATCTGGTCGGCCATTGTCGCAGGCACCACGATCTCAAGCTTGATTTTGGGCACGAAGTTCACCGCATATTCGGCCCCACGATAGATTTCGGTGTGACCGGACTGCGAGCCGAAGCCCTTGATCTCGGTTACCATCATGCCGCGCACGCCAGCCTCGGTCAGAGCTTCGCGCACCTCCTCCAGCTTGAACGGCTTGATTGTCGCAATGATCAGTTTCACGTCTTTCCCCTCTGGTTGTCCGGTGGGACCGGCTTGTTTGCACCTGCAGAAAAAAAGCGCGCCGCGACGCAGTAAGAAACGCTTTCGGGGTCAAAACCTGCCGGGAAGTAATGTAAAGTTGCACATTTTTTGCACAACTTGGGCATTGTGCCCAATAAATGAGCGCTATAGAGAGGGGAAATTCCGGAAATTCGGACCTCTACATACTGCGGTTGTCGAGGTATGGTGACCAAAAAGTATAACCGGGCAGAGTTTGAGCATGACTGAGTCCAAGCGCCGCAAGCCGACATTGGTCGCGGATAAACGGTACCCTTCGAAGGGCCGAAAACTGGCTGCGACCAAAAGCACGGCGGGCAAGAAATCGACGGTGCGCAAACCGACCACGCGCAAAACCACGCGCAGGAAAACCCGCAAGTCATCAGGGGGTAAAGGCGGTGGTATCTTTCGCCGTTTGTTCCGATGGATCTGGCGGTTGATCTGGGAATTGACCTGGCGTGTCGGTGCGATTTCGGCCATGCTGCTCGCGCTGGCGGTGGGTATCGTTTACGCCACGTTGCCGGATGTCGATGCCTTGCTGGATGGGCGCGCGCGGGGTTCCGTGACCTTGCTGGATCGTGACGGCAAGGTCTTTGCCTGGCGTGGCGATCAGTTTGGTGGCGTGATCACGGCCGATACCGTGTCTCCGCATCTCAAGAACGCAGTCATCGCAACTGAAGACAAGCGATTTTACCGGCATTTCGGGGTCAGCCCGCGTGGCGTCGCCAGCGCGGTCAGCATCAACCTGAGCGAAGGGCGCGGGCCTCTGTCCGGGCATGGCGGGTCGACCATCACGCAACAGACCGCGAAACTGCTGTGTCTGGGTGTTCCCTATGATCCCAGCGATTGGGATTCCGAGGCCGCGTATGAGGCCGACTGCCGTCAGGGTTCCTTGTGGCGCAAGGCTAAGGAAGCCGTCTATGCGCTGGCAATGGAGGTGAAATACTCCAAGGACGAGGTTTTGACGATCTACCTGAACCGTGCCTTTCTTGGCGCAGGCGCGCGTGGGTTCGAAGCCGCAAGCCAGCGCTACTTTGGAAAATCCGCCGCCGAGGTTTCGCCCGCAGAGGCCGCGATGCTGGCTGGTCTGCTGGTTGCGCCTACACGCTATGCACCGACCAACAACCTGCAACGGTCTCAGGATCGGGCGCGGCTGGTGATCGGTCTGATGGAGGATCAGGGATATCTGACCGCCGCACAGGCCAGCGAAGCGCGTACGCGACCGGCGCAACTGTCTGAAGCGGCAGCTGCCCGAGCGGGCGGTTACTTCGCAGATTGGGTTGTTTCGGAACTTCCCAGTTATTTTGGCGACAACACAACCGAAGATGTTGTAATCCAGACGACTTTGGATCAGCGGATTCAGCGATCGGCGGAAGAGGCTTTGCAATTCATCTTTCAGGAAAAGGTGCGGGAAGGTTCCAAGGCGCAGGCGGCCATCGTGGTCATGTCCGCGGACGGAGCGGTAAGAGCCATGGTCGGCGGCCGAGAAACACGGGTTGCCGGGGTGTTCAACAGGGCCACCATCGCCAAGCGCCAAACCGGTTCGTCCTTCAAACCTTTTGTCTATGCCACCGCGCTGGAACTCGGCTATTCCCCGCTGGATACGGTGATGGATGAACCTTACTGCGTGGACATTCCCGGGTCCGGACAATGGTGCCCCAAGAACTACACCAACAAGTACTACGGGCGGGTGTCACTGGCGGATGCGTTGAAGAACTCGCTGAACATTCCGGCGGTGAAAGTTGCTGAGATATCTGGCTTGGATAACGTCCGCACGGTGGCCAGTGGTTTTGGGATTGCCAGCGATCTGGCGCAAGGGCCTGCCCTGGCGCTGGGCGCGTCGGAAAGCACGCTGATTGAGATGACGGGGGCTTATGCAGGTATTCTGAACGGTGGCTCTGCCGTCGAACCTTATGGCCTGACCGAGCTGAAGCTGCTGGGTGATGAAGCACCTGTCATGGTCACGACAACCGGTATCGGTGAACGGGTGATCAACGACGCGGCCGCCAAGCAGCTGACATGGATGATGGAACGTGTAGTGTCCGAAGGCACAGGTGGACGGGCAAAGTTGCCTGGCTGGCAGGTCGCGGGCAAAACAGGCACGACCCAAGCGGCGCGGGATGCGTGGTTCATCGGGTTTACTGCGGACTATGTAACCGGTGTTTGGATGGGCTATGACGACAACACGCCCCTGTCTGGTGTGACCGGCGGCGGTTTGCCCGCGGAAATCTGGAGAGAAACCATGCTGCGTGTCACCGAAGGGATGACACCGACACCCTTGCCGATGATGGCACCAGCACCGCCGGTTCAGGTCGCACAGCCACAGCCGCGTCGAAAGCGCGGAGGTTTTGCCGAGGACATCAACAATCTGCTGAAGAATATTTTTGGCGGAAACTAGAGCCTTCTTTGATGGAAAAAAAGGCGGTGCACTGGGCACCGCCTTTTTGCCATTTCGCTGATTGCGTGTTTCAGACGCTGGCATCCAAGGCCGCAAGGATCGCGTCGCCCATTTCAGTGGTTGATACGGGCTGAACGCCCTCATCTGCGAGCAGGTCGCCGGTGCGTACACCATCGGCCAGTACTTTCTCGATCGCGGCCTCCAGACGATCCGCTTCTTCGCCCTGATCAAAGCTGTAGCGCAGGGCCATGGCAAAGCTCAGGATACAGGCGATCGGGTTGGCTTTGCCCTGACCCGCGATGTCCGGGGCCGAGCCGTGGACGGGTTCATACATTGCCTTGGGTCGACCATTGGCCATCGGCGCGCCAAGAGAGGCCGAAGGCAACATGCCCAGCGACCCGGTCAGCATCGCGGCGCAGTCGGACAGGATGTCACCGAACAGGTTGTCGGTCAGGATCACATCAAACTGTTTCGGAGCGCGCACAAGCTGCATCGCGCCGTTGTCGGCGTACATATGGCTCAGCTCAACTTCGGGGTAGTCCGCTGCGACGCGGGTGACGACTTCGCGCCACAGGATGCCCGATTCCATCACGTTGGCTTTTTCCATCGAGCACAGCTTTTTGTTGCGGCGCATTGCCAGTTCAAAAGCCGAGCGCGCGGCACGTTCGATCTCGGATTCGGTGTAACGCTGGGTGTTGATGCCGACGCGTTCGTTGCCTTCCTCGAAGATGCCGCGCGGCTCACCGAAATAGACGCCCGACGTCAGTTCGCGGACGATCATGATGTCGAGACCGGCAACGATGTCTTTCTTTAGCGACGAGAAATCGGCAAGCGCGTCAAAACACTGCGCGGGGCGCAGGTTCGAATACAGGTCCATTTCCTTGCGCAGGCGCAGCAGGCCACGCTCGGGCTTCAGGCTGAAATCCAGATCGTCGTATTTCGGACCGCCGACAGCGCCCAGCAAAACCGCGTCAACCTCTTGCGCCTTTGCCATGGTCTCATCGGAGAGAGGCTTGCCGTGGGCGTCATAAGCGGCACCGCCCACCAGATCCTCGCTCACGTCAAATTGAAGACCACGATTGGCACCGAACCAATCGATGATTCTGCGCACTTCGGCCATAACTTCTGGGCCAATTCCGTCTCCGGGCAGGATGAGGAGCGAGGGGTTGGGCATGAAGGGTCTCCTTGCGTTTTGTTGCACAGGCCCTAGCGTCTGCGCAGCATCGGGTCAATGAGACAGACCTGTCAAAACACAAGGAAAATACATGCTGACACCTGGAAATCCGGTTCCTGCACTGAAAATTGAAACCGTCGCCCATGGCAGTTTCGACCTTGAGACCAACAAGGGCGAAAACGGAACGCTGGTGATTCAATATCGCGGATTGCATTGTCCGATCTGCATCAGACAGATGACCGAGGCCGAGGCGGCGCTGGACGATTTCGCGGCGCTGGGTGTCGAGATTATCATGATCACCACCGATACCGCCGAACGTGCCGCTGAAACCGCCGCAAAAGCCAATGTTTCCCGCTTGCGCGTAGGCCACAGCCTGCCCCTGTCTGAGGCGCGGGAGGGTTGGGGGCTGAACATCTCGACCAAGCGCGAAGGCAGTGCCGAACCAGACCTGTTTGCGGAACCCGGACATTTTTACATCGCACCTGACCGGACGCTTTATTTTGCGTGGCAACAGACCACGCCTTTTGGACGTCCGTCGATGTCGGATATCGCGGGTGGTCTGAAGTTCACTTTGGGCAACAACTATCCCGCGCGTGGAACTTATACCGGCCCACTTTGACGCTCAAAGAGAGGCTTTGAGCCCTTCTGCCAACAAATCCCAGACCCTGCGGATACGCGGGGTCTGGCGCATGGCCTGCGGCGCAGCCAACCACACGGGCAGAACCGGGATTTCAACATCCAGCGGCAAGATTTCGACATCCGGGTCGGCTTCGGCCATCTGGACCTGGCTGAAGCCAATGCCGCATCCCGCGCGGATCAGTTCCCAATAGGCGCTTTGCAGATCGCAGCGGGTCGCAAAACTGTTGCGGCTTGCGGGCCACCCTTTTTCGCGCATGGCCTTGATGATTTCCTGATTGGCGTCAAACCCCACTAGGTCGTGGGAAAAAAGTTCTTCGGGTGTATTGGGGCGTCCCCTACGGTCGAGATAGGACTTGGCCGCGCAAAAGCATAGCGGCACCTCCCCCAGATATCGCGAAATGATATCCATCTGCGCCGGGCGATACATGCGAACGGCAATATCCGCCTCGCGGTATAACAGGTTTTCCGTGGTGTCTGTGGCGACCAGCTCAAGTTGAATGGCGGGTTCCTGCCTTCGGATATACGCCAGAATCGGTGGCAGCAGGTGATGCGACGCGAAGACCGAAGCGGTGATGCGGACCGAGCCTTCAAGTTGCTGCGACTGCCCTGCGGCGGCAAGGCTGAATGCAGTCATGGCGCTGTGCATTTGCTGCGCCATCGGCAAAAGCTGGGACCCTGCCACGCTCAGTTTCAGGCCGCGCGCGTGCCGGTCGAACAAGGATACGCCCAGTTCGGTCTCAAGGCTTTGTACTTGTCGTCCCAATGTGGGCTGGCTGCGATCAAGGTGCCGTGCAGCGGCGGACAGGGACCCCGTTTCGGCCACGGCCAGAAAGCTCTGGATCAGAGACCAATCCGCATGTGTCAGTGCTTTGTCCATTCAAAATTGAATACACATTCTGCATTTCTCGGCAATTCAATACGTGCATTGAATGGATAGATTGGTCTGAAACAGGAGGCATCAATGACACAAACTGCACTGATACTCGGCGCATCGGGCCGGTTTGGGCGCAATGCTGCAAAGGCGTTTCGGAATGCAGGCTGGGCCGTGCAGACATTCCGTCGCGGGTCCGGTTCTCTTTCCCAGGCGGCAAAAGGGGTGGATGTCATCGTAAACGGGTGGAACCCGCTCTATCCTGATTGGTCGCGTGAAATGCCCGACCTGACCAGACGTGTGATAGACGCCGCGTCCGAGACCGGAGCCACCGTACTGGTTCCCGGAAACGTCTACGTTTTTGGACCGGGCACGCAAGGCCCATGGTCCGGCCTTACACCGCACTTGGCCACCAATCCGCTTGGCCGTATCCGGATCGAGATGGAGGAGGCGTATCGCGCTTCAACCGTCAGAACGATCCTTCTGCGTGCGGGTGATTTCATTGACACCGAGGCATCTGGAAACTGGTTCGATCAGGTCATGATCAAGCATCTGTCGCGCAATCAATTCGTGTATCCCGGAGATCCAGAAGCTTTGCACGCCTGGGCCTATCTGCCTGATCTGGCCCAAGCTGCCGTCGCGCTGTGTGAAATCCGAAAGGATCTGCCGCGGTTCTGCGATGTTCCTTTCGCTGGCTATACTCTGACCGGAACTGAGATCGCGCAGTCTTTGTCGAGAGTGACTGGAAGGGACATATTCGTGAAGCCTATGCAATGGTGGCCATTGCAGCTGGCGCGACCATTCTGGCGCATGTCCTCACACCTGATTGAAATGCGGTATCTGTGGCAGGTGCCGCACCAGTTGGACGGATCGTACCTGACCGAGTTGTTGGGATCTGTGTATCAGACAGATCTGGATGATGCATTGCGTTCTGCGATCTCTCCCAGCCTTGTGGCTTTGCCCTATGCGAACGGAGAGACGGTCACGCCTTAAGGCAGGGTGACGTCAACCCAGACCAATCGGTGCCTGCTGGCGCGCAGGGCGGATTCGTATAGCTTGGTGCCTTCTTCCGGCCACGTCACACCGGCGTCCGAAATGCGCAGGTCGGCGGACGGCAAAACGTAATCCACGCGCATTTCACCCGTGGCCTTCCATGCGACCGTTGAGGTCGAGCCTGACGGGTCTTTCGGCAGCGGGTCTTGCAGACGGGGATGGGCCAGAAGGGACTGAATGGCCTGTTTACGGCCCTCCCCACGCGTTGGGTCAAGGTTGGCATCGCCGGCGATCAAAAAGGGACTTTCGGGGACTGGCCCCAGTTCACCGTTCAGTAAAACGGACCAGAGCCGGATCTCATCCTGATTGCGCAAGCCATTTCGATCCTCGGGCCCATCGAAAACGGGTGGCGTCGCTTGAAAGGTCATCAAGTTGAGCCGCCCATAAGGGGTTTCGATCGGTACAACCCAGTGTGCGGTCGAAGACAGGCGTTGTATCTGATGTGCCGTGTCAGACGGGAAGGGTTGCCCGTTTACTCTAGGCAGGGTGGCGCCCGGTAAACTCCGCCACAACAGCTCGGAATAATCCTGAATCTCGGCGGTGATAATTTCGTATCGCGACAACACCGCCAACCCACCCTGACCGGTGAACTGCCCCCAGCCTTGCGCGTCGCCGGGGCCTTGGGTCTTGCCATCACCGTCCAGATCAAGCGAGGTTTCCAGGCCGGCATTGGGTTGTGTGGCAAGGTAATATCCATAATCAAGCCCCGCGTTGCGCAGTTTCCCAATCAGGGCGATTACAGCGGTATTGTTCAGATCCCAGTCGATACCCTGAAGGGCGATTATGTCAGGGCGCGCCGACGCAATAACGTCGACAACGGCCAGAACCTGCGCGTCATCGCGTTGAATGTCGCGAAGCAACAAACCGGGACCATTTCTGCTAAGCTCGGTATTATAGGTGGCAATGCGCACGACTTCTGCCTGTGCCGCAAAGGGCAGCCATAGCAGACACAAGATGCGGATCATGCGGTCTGTGTTGACTCGCTGGTCGAATAGGCGCGGCGTTTTTCCATGATCAAACCCGCGATCCTGAGGGTCGCCATGCCGCGCATGATCATGCTGGCGGGCAGGAAGGCCCATGCGCTCATGGTCCAGATCAAGGTCTGTGGATTCCCGAGGGAGATCGGGGCGATCACACTGCTCATCAACTTGATGATCGCCGGAATGAGGAATGGCAGCAGAATGCCGATACAGATGTTCAGGCGGCCATCCCTTTGAAGGCGCGTAACGACATCACCCCCTTTGGTCGGGTCAAACAGCGGCAAGTTAGTCCACACATTGAAGGCGCCATTGCCGGTTGGCCATCCCCGAACCCTGACCGCATAGGCAAAGCTGACAATCGTGACCAAAGCCGCAACATAAGCCACGCTGGCCGTGATGCGGACCAGTTCGATCAAGGCGTGGCTGGCATCCGGGGGTAACATCAGCACGATGAGGCGCACCGGAGAATAGGGGAAGTCCACCACATTTGCGACAGCCAGGCCAACCGAATAAGAGAATGTGGTCAGCTGCGTTGGTTCAAAGGCGTTTTTGCAGATCAGCGTCAGAAAGGTGACCATCGACATCAGGCCGACAAACCGAAGGCGATTGACCGGGGGCGCGTCGCGGAATTCGATAAAGCTGGGAAATGCGGAATTGTACTCGGCAAAGGTCAGGATAAACGCGAGGATCGCGAGAAAGACCAGTATCTCGGTCCCGTTCGTAGATGAGACAGGCAGGTACAACGCAGGTGTCAGCACCATAAGTGCAACAAGTATACCGCGTATAGCCGCCCCTGTTGTGCGCGCAATCACTATCCGAACCCTTTTTCAAACCGGATCAGCCGATCTTTGTCGACTTGTTTCCAACTTGTGCCCGTCGCTTCGTCTGACGTTGACGGTTGCCTCTTTAGCGCCAACATGAACGATAAGCGGCATTTTGCTCAAGCCGAGGTGCAGAAAACACGTGATTTCGGGCAAAAAGATGGCGCAACTGGTGCGGTATTGCATCATTTTCGACGCAAATCCGACGTGTATCTCAAATTGATACCCACATGTTGTGGTTTTCAAAAAATCAACCCCAAGAATGCGAGCGGGGCCGCCTTGGCGACCCCGTCAGGTTGAGTATCCACAGATTCGCCCCCAGAATCACACCCAGGGACGGGCCTGACTGGCGTGATCCTCGAACTTGTCGATGTGATGATCTTTTTCCATCGTCAGCCCGATATCGTCTAGACCATTCAGCAGGCAGTGCTTGCGGTGAGGATCGATTTCGAAATCGATCACGACGCCGTCCGATGTGGTGATCTGCTGATCTTCCAGATGTACGGTCATGCGGGCGTTTTCGCCTTTATGCGCATCATCCATCAGGATCGCGTGGTGTTCTGCCCCGACAACGATCGGCAGAATGCCGTTCTTGAAACAGTTGTTGAAGAAGATGTCGGCAAAACTGGTCGAGATCACGACCTTGATGCCGAAATCCTTGATCGCCCAGGGCGCGTGTTCGCGCGAGGACCCACAGCCGAAGTTGTCGCCTGCAACCAGAATCTCGGCCTCGCGATAGGCGGGCTTGTTCAGGACGAATTCTTCATTCTCCTGACCGTCATCGTGATAGCGCATCTCGTCGAACAGAACGATGCCCAGGCCGGACCGTTTGATGGTTTTCAGGTGCACTTTCGGGATGATCATATCGGTGTCGATATTGATCAGCGGCATTGGGGCGGCCACCCCGTGGACTTTTTCAAACTTATCCATGTTCACACTCCTGCGGGAGAGGGCCGCGCCCAGACCCTGCGTTAAGCTTGTTTCGTTTCTTTTGGTGCGTCCTTGACGAAGAACGCCATGAAGACAAGGCCGAGCCCGTTAAAGATCATCTCGATCCCCAGCAGGATGCCCAGCAATTGCAGCAGCACCGAAGGATCCATCGCGGCAAAGCGCCAGATCAGGATCGCCAGAACAATTGACATGATGCCCGAGACCAGCGTCGCCCAGAAATACTGTGTTCCGCGCATCTGGAACGACAGGATCACGCGGGCAATGCCGCCAGCCATGAACAGGATCAGGCAGACGGTTGCCAGCGTCAGCGTTCCTTGCAGTGGGTGATCCAGAAAGGACCAGCCCAGAAACAGCATCACGACACCCATGATAAGTGACAGTATCTTGTTGCCGGTCCCTTCGACTGTGAAGCCGCCTACAACCTGCAATGCGCCGGAAATCAGCAGCAATACACCTGTGACCACCGTCACGGTAATTGATGCCACGACCGGCGCGCCCAGCACAAAAATGCCGAACACGATGGACAGAAGTCCAAGCAATAGCCATTTTGTCCAGTCACTCATGTCTTCAATCCCTCAAATATCCAGTTATGAGGGCAGCTTACATCATTTCACGGACGTCTGTCAGCCGTCCTGTTATTGCCGCTGCGGCGGCCATTGCCGGGCTCAGCAGGTGGGTACGCCCGCCCCGGCCTTGACGGCCCTCGAAGTTGCGGTTCGAAGTCGCGGCGCAGCGTTCACCCGGTTGCAACTGGTCGGGATTCATCGCCAGACACATCGAACATCCTGCCAGACGCCACTCGAAACCGGCTTCTTTGAAGATATCCGCCAGACCTTCTTCTTCGGCCTGCGCGCGGACCAGACCCGAACCTGGAACGACCATGGCGCGTATGCCGTCCTTGATCTTTTTGCCTTTCAGAATCTCGGCGGCGGCTCGCAGGTCCTCGATCCGGCCGTTGGTGCACGAGCCGATAAAGACGGTGTCGATCTCAACTTCGCTCAGCTTCTGGCCGGCTTTCAGCCCCATATATTCGATGGAGCGGCGGGCCGCGTCGACTTTGCCACCTTCGAAATCTTCGGGGTTCGGGACGGTTGCGGTGATCGGCAGAACGTCCTCGGGGCTGGTGCCCCAGGTCACGACCGGCGCGATGTCTTCGCCGCGCAGGGTGATGACCTTGTCGAAATGCGCGCCTTCATCAGTAAAGAGCGTTTTCCACCATGTCAGAGCCGCTTCCCACTGCGCGCCTTTCGGCGCGTGCGGGCGGCCTTTGACGTAGTCGAACGTTGTTTCATCCGGCGCGATCAGACCGGCACGAGCACCGCCTTCGATTGCCATGTTGCAGACGGTCATGCGACCTTCCATTGACAGATCACGGATTGCTTCGCCGCAATACTCGATGACATAGCCGGTACCGCCAGCAGTGCCGGTCTCACCGATCACAGCCAGAGTAATGTCCTTGGCGGTCACGCCCGGTTGCAACTTACCGGTGATTTCCACCTTCATGTTCTTGGACTTCTTCTGGATCAGCGTTTGCGTTGCCAGAACATGCTCAACCTCAGACGTTCCGATACCGTGAGCCAGCGCGCCGAATGCACCATGGGTCGCTGTGTGGCTGTCGCCGCAGACAACGGTCATACCCGGCAGGGTCCAGCCCTGTTCCGGGCCAACGATGTGGACAATGCCCTGGCGCACGTCATTCACCGGGTAGTAGTGAATGCCGAAATCCTTGGCGTTCTTGTCCAGTGCTTCGACCTGAATGCGCGATTCCGGGTTTTCGATCCCGTTCACGCGGTCCGGCGTGGTCGGCACGTTGTGGTCCGGTACGGCGATGGTCTTTTCCGGCGCGCGCACCTTGCGGCCTGCCATGCGCAGCCCTTCAAAAGCCTGCGGGCTGGTGACTTCGTGCACCAGATGGCGGTCGATATAAAGCAGGCAGGTTCCATCATCGGCTTCGTGCGCGACATGGGCATCCCAGATCTTGTCATAGAGTGTCTTGGGGGACATTGGTCCTCTCCCGTATGTAATGAGAAATAGCTGGCGAGTTGGCTCAGGCGACGGATAGGCGCGCCAGAACCGTGCGGGCAGCGCCAAAGAACCGTTCACGCAAGCGCGCGCGATCTTCCAGATTCTGAAGTTGGGCCACATTGAGTCTCATGCGGTTCAGATATACCGCGCCCTTCCGGCAATCAAGGTTCAAAACCGGTGTCAGGCTTGCATCACCCCGCATTGCTGTTCAAGCTGGCCCGCAGGAGACGTGCATGAACCAAGACCTGATCCCAAGTACGCTGACTGACCTCTATAACAACATGGTTGCGGCTTTTTCCGCGCAATTTGCAAAGCTGCTTGATCTGATCGTCACGCCGGGCTGGCGACAATATCAACTGCTCATCATCCTGTTGCTGTGGGCGCTGGCTTTGCTGATGAAATTCCTGACCCAGTCTAGATGGGATGCCTGGGCCCGTTCACGCACGGGATGGCCGAAATGGCGGCTCCGGGTTCTGGTACAGTTGATGCGGCGGTTGGCGCTGGTCTATTTCATCCTGCTTTCGTGGGCATTGTATCTGATCATGCAGCAGCTCACCTGGCCGTCGCGCAGCTATATCATCGGGGTGATAGCTACGCTGGCGGCGGCATGGCTGGCAATAGCACTGGTCGCGAGGCTGGTCCAAAACCGCACGCTTCGCCGAATTTTCAAGTGGGCAATGTGGATCTACGCAACGCTAGTCGCACTGAATCTGACGGATGACGTCGCGGGTTTTCTTGACGGAGTGGCGATTTCCATCGGGGATCTGCATATTTCGGCCCTTGGTATTCTCAAAGCCACATTGCTGATTGGTATCCTGCTGACACTGGCCCGTATCGGCACGCGCGCGGCCGAACGCGCATTGCAAAGCAATGACGACATAACCCCGTCCATGCAGGTGCTATTGTCAAAAGGCGTACAGGTTCTGCTTTACGGGGCGGTCTTTATGGCTGCGATCCGAACGTTGGGGTTCGACCTGACCGGCATCGCGCTTTTGTCTGGCGCCATCGGCGTGGGTATCGGGTTCGGTTTGCAAAAAGTGGTGTCGAACTTGATATCGGGGATCATCATCCTGATGGACCGCTCGATCAAGCCGGGCGACGTAATCTCGTTGGGGGACACGTTCGGTTGGATCAATGCGCTGGGCGCGCGATACGTGTCGGTCGTAACACGGGACGGGCGCGAATACCTTATCCCAAACGAAGATCTGATTACCAACCAGGTGGTGAACTGGTCTCATTCCGACCGGTTCGTAAGGTTGGATCTGGATTTTGGTACCAGCTATGACGACGATCCGCATAAAGTGCGCGCGACGGCAATCAGGGCGGTGAAGGCGGTTGCCCGGGTCCTGAGCGGCGGCAAACATGAACCGGTTTGCCACATCACCGGATTTGGTGACAGCAGCGTGGACTATGTGCTGAGGTTCTGGATCAGCGACCCGACAAAGGGGCTGACCAATATCCGGGGCAACGTCTATCTGGCGCTCTGGGACGCATTTAAGGAAGAAGGTATCTCGATCCCCTTCCCGCAGCGCGAAGTCCGGCTGTTGTCGGACGGCGCAACTGCGCAACAGATCATCACAGAGTAAGCGTCTGTGTACGCCCTGCAGCGTGCATTCATTGAAATGTTGCATTCCCCTTGCTACCTTATTAGTACCCCGGCGCCGGGGTTTCACGGCGCGCAGCAAAGGAGGACTATGTCCTGTCTCTACATACACAGGCGGGTTTGCCCGCCGATGATGGGGTCAACATAATGGCCCACTCTCAGTCAATCAGCGACAAGCTGCTTGAACGAATCCTTTCCTCACTTTCCGATGACAAGGCCGAAGACGTCGTGCAGATCAACCTGCAGGGCAAATCATCGGTTGCGGATCACATGGTGATTGCCTCGGGTCGGTCGACCCGTCAGGTTTCGGCCATGGCGGAAAAGCTGACGGATCGCATCAAGCAGGAATTCGGTTTCACCTCGAAGGTCGAAGGCAAGGACACCGGCGACTGGGTGCTGATCGATACGGGCGACGTCATCGTCCATATCTTCCGCCCCGAAGTGCGTGAATTCTATCAGCTGGAAAAGATGTGGCTGCCTCAGGGCGGCAGCGCCTCGGCGAACTGAGGCGCCATCCCGGCCTGCATTAACAGGCCGGAGGCGAGAGAGATATGCGTATCAGCATAGTTGCGGTCGGGCGATTGCGCGCCGGACCCGAGAAGACACTGCTTGACGATTACCAGACACGATTTGACCGGACCGGCCGTGCGCTGGGCCTTGGGCCTGCGCAGGTGATCGAGGTTGAAGACAAGAAAAACGCAGGCATGGCAGCCGAGGCCGCGCTGCTGCGCAAGGCCCTACCCAAAGGGGCAGTGTTGTGCACGCTGGATGAACGGGGGCGGGTCATGTCCTCGCCCGATTTCGCGAAGAAGCTGGGTGATTGGCGCGACGCGGGCCGGCAGGACCTGGCATTTGTTATCGGTGGCGCGGATGGAATCGACCCAGTTCTGCGGGCCGAGGCGGATTTTTCCATTTCATTCGGGTCGATGGTCTGGCCCCATATGCTGGTCCGTGTGATGCTGGCCGAGCAACTTTACCGGGCCGCGACCATTCTGTCAGGTGGCCCCTACCACCGGGTCTGACATGGCGCAGCTTCTGATCGTTTATCACTCTCGCACAGGCGGTGCCCGGCAGATGGCCGAAGCGGCGGCCGAAGCAGCGCGAGGTGAGGCTGACACAAAGCTTATTCCAGCCAATCAAGCCGGGCCGGAAGATCTGCTGGCTGCCGATGGCTACATCTTTTGCGCGCCAGAAAATCTGGCGGCAATTTCGGGTCTGATGAAGGAATTCTTCGACCGCTGCTACTACCCGGTGCTGGGAAGACTAGAAGGCCGACCCTATGTGCAGATGATTTGCGCAGGATCAGATGGCGAAAACGCCGCCCGTCAGATCGCACGGATAGCCACCGGTTGGCGATTGAAAGCTGTTCAGCCTCCGCTGATCATTTGCACCCATGCGCAATCGCCCGAGGCCATATTGGCCGAAAAGACAATCCCGCAAGACCAGCTGGATCAATGCCGCGAGACAGGAGCCGCTTTGGGTGCGGGTCTGGCCATAGGTATTTTCTGAGGGTCAATCCAGTTTGACAACCGTGGTGCCTCCATTCCATCCATCGACGATGCACCGTGCCTGAATTTGCACCTGGTTCTGGCCTTTTGGAATGACCACCCCACCCAAAGAGCGGGTAAAGGGTTGTTCGGTTTCGTGTGGATGGACCAGCACGCGCATTCCCAATTCGTTTCCATCCATATCCTGAACACGCCAGCCGTCGGCGTAATGATCCCAACCCGTATCGGAATGCCGGATCGTTACATCGAACCGCCATGTATCGCCGTTCGCACTAGTGCGGACCTGCTCGATTGTTGGCGGGTCGGCAAGGGCAGGGCTGGCCATTAAGGCACAGAGAATAAAGTATCGCATCGCACCAGTGTAGCCAGTGAGGTAGCGCATCGGTATCACGTATCCGTGCTGGCGGCTCGGGCCATCAGTATTTCCCGGGAATGTGAGGCGAACTCGCGCCGATACAAGACGCCAAACGTGACCGCTGTGCCCAAAATGAGCGCGACAGGTCCAAGAAACCACGCCAGCGATGCCAATGCAAAATAGGTGGCGCGCAGGCCTCGGTTGAAGCTGCGCGCTGCGGTGACACAGATCTCGGCCGCCTGACCGGCGCGGGGATAGGTTTGCGGGTCTTCGGGGTCATTGGGAACTGCAGCCATCAACACGGCGCAATACCCGAAAAGGCGGTGCGCCCACACATATTTCAGAAATGCGTTGGCCAGCAGCAATACGACGAAAAGGATCTTGATCTCCCAGACCATTGCCGGAACACTGCCGATGGCAAGGTCGATTGCGACGCCTGCCAGTCTTTCAGTGTTGCCCAGCAGGGCCAGCCCGCCCCCGATGGCAATCATCGTGGTCGACGCGAAAAATGTACTGCCCTGCCGCATGGCCGCCACGACTTGCGCGTCGAACATGCGCGGTTGGCGGGTCACCATCTCGCGCATCCAGTCGCGCCGGTAATCGTCCATCATGAGGGCTACGGATTGTCTCTGCGGCGACGGATGTTCGATTTTCCACCCGATCCACAGCCACGCACCCAGCAGCAGAAGCAGTGATGCATAGTCCAAAGGGGCAAAAAGAGCGGCGCGTTCGATCCAGGTCATGGCCGCGACAGTAAGGCCGGGCATGGGAACTTGCCATAGTAAGAAATTGGTAATATTATTTTACCAAAAGGAGTGATGCCATGGAGATGCCAAAGCCAAGCCCGGATGTTCTGAGCCGGAAATCTGCGCTTGTTGCGCGGCTGTCGCGGGTTCTGCCCGAAGATGCGATCATCCATGACCCCGCCGAAACCCGCGCTTACGAGTGTGACGCTTTGACAGCCTATAAATGCCCGCCGATGCTGGCCGTGCTGCCGTCAAGCACACAGCAGGTTTCGGACGTTCTGCGCATTTGTCATGACGAAAACGTGCCTGTGGTGCCGCGCGGCGCGGGCACTTCATTGGCCGGTGGAGCCTTGCCCACGTCGGATTGCGTCATTCTGGGCGTCGCACGGATGAATGAGGTGTTGGAAATCGACTACGACAACCGCTTCATCAGAGTACAGACGGGTCGCACCAATCTGAGCGTTACCGGCGCGGTCGAAGAGGAGGATTTCTTCTACGCCCCTGATCCGTCTTCGCAGCTGGCCTGTGCCATTGCTGGCAATATCGCGATGAACTCGGGCGGTGCGCATTGCCTCAAATATGGGGTGACAACAAACAACCTGTTGGGCGTGACCATGGTCATGATGGACGGTAGCGTTGTCGAAATCGGTGGTGCGCATCTGGATGCACCAGGTCTGGATCTGTTGGGCGTCATCTGTGGGTCCGAAGGTCAACTGGGTGTGGTGACCGAGGCCACGCTGCGTATTCTTCGCAAGCCCGAGGGCGCACGACCGGTCCTGATAGGTTTTAATGACAATGAGGTTGCGGGGCAGTGTGTCTCGGACATCATCCAATCGGGCATATTGCCGGTCGCGATCGAGTTCATGGATACATTGTGCATCAGGGCCTGCGAAAACTTTGCCCATGCCGGGTATCCCGATTGCAACGCGCTGCTGATCGTCGAAGTGGAGGGGTCTGACGCTGAAATAGATTTTCAGCTTTCGAAAATCATCGAGATAGCAAAACGCCATGACCCGGTTGAATTGCGCGAAAGCCAGTCGGCTGAGGAAAGCGCTAAGATCTGGTTGGGTCGGAAATCTGCATTCGGTGCCATGGGACAATTGAACGATTATATGTGTCTGGATGGCACGATCCCGGTGTCAGCCCTACCAACCGTTCTGCGTCGCATCGGAGAGCTGAGTGAGGAGTTTGGGTTGCCGGTCGGAAATGTGTTCCACGCGGGCGACGGAAATATGCATCCGCTGATCTTGTTCGATGCCAACAAACCCGGCGATCTGGAAAAATGCGAAGCTTTTGGGGCAGAGATTCTGAAGCTGTGTGTTGACGAGGGTGGCTGTCTGACTGGGGAACATGGTGTGGGGATCGAAAAGCGGGATCTGATGTCTCATCAATATTCACCTGCCGACCTTGAGGCGCAGATGGCGGTTAAGGACGTTTTCGATCCTAAATGGCTGCTGAACGCGGCCAAAGTGTTTCCGCTCGACGTGTCGGAGCCGCGGCGTATGGCTGCAGAATAAGGGGGCGCTGCCCCCTTGCCCCCGGAGTATTTTGGAAAAGATGAAGCCAATGAGACCTGAGACTGAGGCCGATCTGGCAAAGCTGGTGGCCGGGTTGGAAAACCCTGTACGCATTGTCGGAGGCGGGACGCGTGGAATTTTCGGTCCGCATGCAGAAATCGAAACCGGAGCTTTGCGCGGTATCACGCTATATGAACCCGGGGCGCTGACCCTTGTTGCACGGGCAGGGACGCCTTTGGCCGAGATCACGGCGGCGCTGGAAGCAGAGGGCCAGCACCTCGCATTTGAGCCGATGGACCATCGCGGTTTGCTGGGAACACAGGGTGAACCGACCATTGGCGGTGTCGTCGCGGCCAATATTTCGGGCCCGCGACGGATTCAGGCCGGGGCCTGCCGGGATTTTCTGCTGGGGGTGCGCTATGTCGATGGGCGCGGGCAGGTGATCAAGAACGGTGGCCGCGTGATGAAGAACGTCACCGGGTACGATCTGGTCAAATTGATGGGCGGGTCCTGGGGTACTTTAGGGGTTTTGACCGAGGTCTCGCTGAAGGTGCTGCCCAAACCGGAACGGGCGGCAACATTATCTGTTGCGGTTCGGGATGCTGGAACTGCGGTTCGGGTGTTGTCCGCTGCACTGAGATCGCCGTTCGAGATAACCGGGGCTGCGTATGATCCCGACGCCGGGAAAGCCCTGCTTAGGGTCGAAGGCTTCACGGATGCGGTCGCATATCGTACAGGCAGGTTGACGGCTGAACTGTCCCGGTTTGGTGAGATTTCAGAGGAAGCGGATGCAGACACGCTTTGGGCTGGTATCCGCGATGCTCATCCGTTTCAGGGGCAGGACGGGGATGTCTGGCGGCTTTCAGTTAAACCCGGAGATGCGGCCGAAGTTTCAGCGCGTGCTGAAGCGGATCAGTTGCTTTTTGACTGGGGCGGCGGGCTTGTCTGGCTGCGCGTCCCGAAAGGTACGGATCTGCGCGTGCGGCTTGGAGTGTTTTCCGGCCACGCGACACTTGTGCGAGCGGATGCAAAAACGGTCGCGCGACTGGGGCGCTTTCAACCGGAGAACGCGGCCGTCTCGACCCTGACAAAGGGATTGCGCGCGAAGTTTGACCCACGTGGTTTGTTTAATCCGGGGCTGATGGGATAGGTTTATGCAGACATCATTCACAGAACGGCAGTTGCAAGACCCGGCAACTAAACGCGCGAACGAAATTCTGCGAAATTGCGTCCATTGTGGATTCTGCACGGCAACATGTCCGACCTATCAGGTTCTTGGCGACGAGTTGGACAGCCCGCGCGGGCGCATCTATCTGATCAAGGATATGCTCGAAAACGAGCGGCAGCCCGATGAAAAGACGGTCAAACATATCGACCGGTGCCTGTCCTGCCTGGCTTGCATGACCACTTGCCCATCAGGTGTGCACTACATGCATCTGGTCGATCACGCGCGTGAATATATCGAGGCGAATTACAAGCGCCCTTTGACGGATCGCATTTTGCGTTGGGTTCTGGCGCGGATCCTGCCCTATCCGATGCGCTTTCGCTGGGCCTTGATCGGGGCTAAACTGGGTCGCCCGTTCCGGTTCTTGATGCCAGATGCCCGGTTGCGTGCCATGCTGGACATGGCGCCAATGAACATTCCACCGGTCAGCCGCAACGATGATCCACAAAACTTTGCGCCCGAAGGCGAGCGGAAAAAGCGGGTGGCCCTGATGACGGGATGCGCGCAGAAAGCGCTGAATACCGACATTAATGACGCCACGATCCGTCTGCTGACCCGGCTTGGATGTGAGGTTGTGGTGGCTGAGGGTGCTGGATGTTGTGGAGCACTGACCCATCACATGGGCAAGGTGAAAGACAGCCATGCAGCCGCAATCGCCAATATCAGGGCCTGGATTCGCGAGATGGACGGCGACGGATTGGACGCCATCGTGATCAATACCTCGGGCTGTGGGACGACGGTCAAGGATTACGGGCATATGTTCCGGAACGACACGCTCTCGGATGATGCTGCGCGGGTCTCGGGTATTGCGATGGATATCAGTGAGCTGGTTATGCAACTGAATTTGCCCGAAGGGCGTGATCAGGACCTTACTGTTGCGTATCACGCAGCCTGTTCACTGCAACATGGGCAGAAGATCAAGACCTATCCCAAAGACCTGCTGAAACGTGCCGGGTTCAAAGTGGTCGAGCCCGCCGACAGCCATTTGTGCTGCGGTAGTGCAGGGACTTACAACCTCATGCAGCCGGAAATCTCGGGTCAGTTGAAGCAGCGTAAAATAAAGACACTGGAGGTCAAGAAACCCGACATCATCGCCGCAGGCAATATCGGCTGCATGATACAGATCGGGTCCGGCACCCAAGTTCCAGTCGTTCATACGGTCGAGCTGCTGGATTGGGCGACAGGGGGGCCAAAGCCACCCGCCTTGCAACGGGCAGGAGATTCTGTTCCTATTTTGCGATAAGCCACTCTGATGCCGCCCCGCATCATTTCCTCAGGAAATTCACCTGGGGTCCGATCGCCCTATTTTTGCCCAACGTGACACGTAGGACAAAAGCTTCAGAGTGAGTCCCCGGAGATCCGAGTGCGCAAATGGATTAAGGCGATTGTGCTTTGTGCTTTGCCGATGGCGGCTACAGCACAGGACACCAGGCTGGAAAGCCTGGAGACCTCGGATTCCGGGCGCGAATGGATGGCTGTCGGGCGTCTGGATATTGCCGGAAAAGGGTTTTGCACCGGAACGCTTGTGTCGCCGACCCTTGTGCTGACAGCTGCGCACTGCCTGTTCGACAAGGTGTCCGGGCAGCGGGTGAACCCGTCCGATATCGAATTTCTGGCTGGGTGGCGGCTGGGCCGCGCTCTGGCTTATCGAACGGCAAGACAAGCTGTAATTCACCCGGATTATCAATTCAGTGCCGAGTCGTCGACGGACCGTGTCGGCGCGGATGTCGCCCTGATCGAGCTTTGGCAGCCGATCCGCAACACATCGGTCATTCCGTTTGAATCAGGAGATCAGCCCCGCCGGGGTGCGGAGGTGGGTGTGGTGTCATATGCGCATGACCGGTCGGAAGCACCTTCGTTGCAACAGGTTTGTTCGGTCATGAACCGGCAGGCAGGCGTTATGATCATGTCCTGCGACGTCGATTTCGGATCTTCAGGGGCACCGGTTTTTTCCTTTACAGGCGCGCGCCCTCAAATCGTGTCGGTTGTGGCGGCAAAGGCCAGCATGGATGGCCAGAGCGTTGCGATCGGCACTGCGGTTGAACATTCGCTGCAACTGCTGCGCGACGAGCTGTCTGCCGGGCATGGATTTGGATTGTCGACCTCCGGTTCAAGTACCGGCAAGAACGTCGGTGCAAGGTTTGTCAGGCCATGACCAAGGTCTTATTAATTTTGCTTTTGGGCCTGAGTGTTCTGGCGACCGCATCCCATGCGCAAGCCAACAAACGCAAGCTGACAGACCGGGATGACCTTTATGGTTGGGAAGCAATCGGGCGGCTGGATGTGCGCGAAGAGTCCTATTGCACAGGTACGCTGATCGCGCAGGACATGGTGCTGACCGCTGCCCATTGTGCTGTGGACCGCCGTACCGGGGAAACATACGCGCCCAAAGACATCACGTTTCGTGCGGGTCTGAGCAACGGCAACGCGTTGGCCGAACGTCAGGTCACGCAGATTGCGGTTCTGCCCGGCTACGCTTCAAATAACCCGCTTTCGCACGAAGGTGTTCGGATGGATGTCGCCCTGATGCGGCTGAATGAGCCCATCCCGTATTCGATTGCCGATCCTTTCGTGTTGCACAGCGGGCGAGTTTCGGGAAACGAGATCAGCATAGCCTCGTATGGGCGCGGACGATCCGAGGCGATCACGCGCGAAAGGTCGTGCCGCGTATTGGATCGCAGGCAGGGCCTGATCACATTTGATTGCGACGTCACCTTCGGGTCTTCCGGATCCGCCATTCTGGTAAAAAACGGTTCGCGCTGGCAGGTTTTGTCCGTGGTTTCAGCGGTAGGCACCAACGGTCGCAGAAAGGTGGGGTTCGGCATGGAGCTTGACGGAATAGTGGCCGAGCTCAAGTCCATCATGCGGCGCGATGCGCCAAAACCAACAGCTACGATCCGCCGGTTACAGGCTGGGTCCGGTGCGTCAGGGTCTGGCGCGAAATTCATCAGCTCCGGCGGGGGTTGAACTCGGTCAAATCGCTTCCCATGTCACTGATATCGGATCGCCACAACGGGGTCCGTCATCAACATTGGCCCGTCCAGCCGGAGGGCCAGATCGTGAATCGCTCAAAAATGAGGATATGACACATGCGTACATTTGATTTTGCACCGCTGCACCGCGCCACCATTGGCTTTGACCAGATCGCCGACATGATGGATCGCGTTCTGACCAATGATGTGGCACAGCCAAGCTATCCACCCTACAACATCGAAAAAACTGATGTCGACACTTACCGTATCTCGGTGGCCGTCGCCGGTTTTTCAGAAAGCGACTTGTCCGTTGAAGTGAAAGAAAACGCGCTGGTTGTTGCCGGTAAGAAGGCATCTGAGGACAAGAGCCGCAGCTATCTGCATCGCGGCATCGCAACCCGCGCGTTCGAGCGTCGCTTTGCGCTGGCCGATCACGTCCGTGTCACCGGTGCAAGCCATGAGAACGGAATGCTGAACATCGACCTGAAGCGCGAAGTGCCCGAGGCACTGAAACCGCGCCGGATCGAAATTACCTCGGCTAAAGCCATCGAAAAAGATGTGGTTGACGCCAAGGCCGTGAACTGAGGCTTTGAAAGCCTAGCGGCAGTCTCCTCCTCCCGGACTGCCGCAACACCCGCGCCCCGCGTTCCTCCAGACGCGGGGCGTTGTTTTTTTGATGAAAACGCCTTTGCATATCAAAGCGTGGGCCCGGTAAACTCCGCTACACTAATCGCGAACCTGTGCTAGAACTTGCAGATGTCGACGACATCCACGCAGACTAGACCGGCTATTCCTCAACCGCTTGCGGTTGTTGGCGTTCTTTTCGCTTCAATTTGTTTCGGGCTTGTTCCCTATTTCAGCAGGGGGCTGACCGAGCAGGGCGTCGCACCTTTCGCGGTCGCATTCTACCGCTACATCGTTCCGGCGGTTTTGTTATTGCCAGTTCTCGTCGTACATCGAACAGCCTGGCGCGAGATTTGTTGGGGTCTTGCGGTCGGAGTGGTGATGGGGCTTGGCTGGATCGGATATGTCACAGCCCTAAAGACATTGCCCGCATCGACTGTGGGCGTGCTCTATATGACATATCCGGTTTTCACGTTGATCATTGCGTGGGCTTTGTTCGCCGATACTCCCACAAGGCGTGCGATTCTTGCTTCTGGTCTCATAATTCTGGCTGCCATCATAGCAGGCTCGCCAGCATCCGTTCCGGTCGAGCACATTCCTACGCTTTTAATCTCGCTGGCGGCGCCATTTGGTTTTGGCTTCGGGATTTCTGTTCTGGTCCACAGGTTGTCCCGAATTGCGCCACTTGCACGTATCGCCTCGGTGTCTCTGGGATCGGTACTTGGGCTTTTGCCTTTGATGCTGAATGCAGACGTTTCCACGCTGCTTACTGAAGGTCAGTCCGATTGGGTTCTGATCATTGGAATTGGATTGGTCACGGCACTTGTGCCACAGCTTGTCTACACGATCTGTTCGCCGCTGATCGGCGCTTCTCAAACTGCGGTTGTCGGAAGCATTGAATTGCCCACGATGTTTGCAGTCGGGTTCTTTGCGTTTGGAGAAGCGATCACAACTGCGCAAGCCATAGCCTGTGCTTTGGTCTTGGGTGCGATTGCGATAACCAGAAGTCGGGTGACGCGCACCGTAACGACCGTGATAGCGAAAAACGAAAAGACGTAAGTTTGGGATCGGATCGAGCCCCATACGAAAAGTTCCTGCGATGCTTGCGCGTGGGGAATTCATGCTTGGTGAAATAAGCTTATTTCCCAGCCGCCACCGGTTCGTTTGACCCGAACAACGCCTCGCCTGCGGGCAGAATGGCCACCGCCCCAAGGCGATGGCCCGCCAGATCAGACCGACATGCAGACGTATTTCATCTCAAGATAGTCTTCCATGCCGTGATGGCTGCCTTCTCGGCCCAGACCGGATTGCTTGACACCGCCGAACGGGCCCAGCTCAGTCGAGATGATGCCGGTGTTCACGCCGACAATGCCATATTCCAGCGCCTCGGCCACTTTGTAGACGCGGCTCAGGTCCTTTGCATAGAAATACGAGGCCAGTCCAAAGATCGTGTCATTCGCCATGGCGATCACGTCATCTTCATTCTCGAACTTGAACAGCGGTGCCAGCGGGCCAAAGGTTTCATCCTGCGCCACCATCATGTCCTGAGTCACGCCGGTCACAATGGTCGGCTGAAAGAACGTACCGCCCAGACCGTGAGGCAATCCGCCGGTCAGAACGGTGCCGCCCTTGTCCGTGACATCCCTGATATGCTCTTCCACCTTGGCGACCGCATCGGCATTGATCAGCGGGCCGGTTGTGGTGCCCTCAGTCAGACCGTCGCCGATTTTCAGGGCTTCAACTGCCGCTTTCAGTTTGGCAGCGAACGCGTCGTAAACACCGGCCTGTACATAGATGCGGTTGGCGCAGACACAGGTCTGGCCGTTATTGCGGAATTTGCACAGCATCGCGCCTTCGACGGCTGCATCCAGATCGGCGTCATCAAACACGATAAAGGGTGCATTGCCGCCCAGTTCCATCGAGCATTTCATGACCTGATCAGCAGCTTGCCGCAGCAGGATACGCCCCACCTCGGTCGAGCCGGTAAAGGTCAACTTGCGCACACCGGGGTTTTCGCAGAACTCCTTGCCGATCTCGCTGGCCTGGGATGAAGGCACCACGTTGAAGACACCAGCTGGCACGCCGGCTTGTTCCGCAAGAAGCGCCAGAACCAGCGCGGACAGTGGTGTTTCTGCCGCCGGGCGGGCAACAAAGGCACACCCCGCCGCCAGCGCCGGCCCTGCCTTGCGCGTGATCATGGCGTTTGGAAAGTTCCAGGGTGTGATCGAAGCCGCCACACCAATGGGCTGTTTCAGCACCATGATCCGCTTGTCGCGCTGATGTCCCGGGATGGTCTCGCCATACACTCGCTTGGCTTCTTCACCGAAAAACTCGATGAAGGACGCGCCATAGCCGATTTCGCCGATGGCCTCAGCCAGCGGTTTACCCTGTTCTGCGGTCAGGATCTTGCCCAGATCTTCGGCGTTCTCCATCATCAGGTCGAACCAGCGCCGCAGGATCACGGCACGTTCCTTGCCGGTCAGCTTGGCCCATTCCTTTTGCGCGGCTTCGGCCTGTGCGATTGCTCCGGCAACCTGCGCGCGGCTGACATCGGCCACTTTGGCCACCACATCGCCCCGGGCCGGGTTGGTCACGTCGAACGTTCCGTTGTCACCATCCACCCACTGACCGCCGATATAGGCTTTGGTTACAAGCAGGCCTGGGTTCTTCAGAATTGATTTTAGATCAGTCGTTGCGTCCAGCATGTCATTCTCCGCGCAGAAATTGAGTTGGCGCACCCAATCAGGTGTTGAAGGCTTTGTCTATGGCCACTGATACAGGTCGATCAGCCCAGTTTTGATCAAATTATTTTCGGACCTAATCGTTGCAGCATAGTCGCAGCGTTGAGTTCTACGTCAGGTTGCGATCACGCGGCTTTTCTTTCCACCCCAAGTTTGCCAGAGTTTGCGTGATTTTTGGACTCAAGGGGATGTAAATGACCGTAACATTTCCTATCTTATTGGGTAATTAAAGAAAAAAAGGACAGCAGAGATGTCGAACCAGCAATTCGAAGCGCTCATCAAAGAAACGCAAACGAAAGTGCGCGAAAGCCAGTCGCAGATTGAGGGGCTGACCTCGCGCATCGAAGCGGCGCGGGCCAAGATTGGAACGGCCGAGGCCGATATCGACATCGAAAATGCCACGCTCGAGGATGTTCACGCCCACACTGAGGTGATGAACGCCAACATCGCCGAGCTGATCATGGGTCTGGACGATGTTACCAACGCGTTTTCCAAGGATTTCGACGAGATGCGCTCGAAAACCGGGTGGGAATCGTTTGTTGGCATCTTTTCCAAGGGTAAATCCGAGTCGCTGCGGCAAGAGCGGATGCGCACGGCCAATATCGACGACAAATTGCAGGACCTGATCGCCAAATCCGATGTGATCGTGAAGCTGCTGCAAGGGCAGCTGACCGTGCTGGAAGAGCAACGTGTAAAGGTCGAAGACAACCTGACAGACACGCTGGACGATCGCGAGGCAACCGTGGCCGAACTGGAAGCGCTGCGGGCCGAGATTCAGGGCATGGACCCGGCGATTATCACGCTGGAGAACAAGATCAGTGTCGAACAGGACGCCGCCGCGCGGACCCGGCTGGAAACGCAGCTGGCCGAGCTGAACAAGCAAAACAACGCCAAGGTTCAGGAAGAGCAGGTCAAGTTGGCCAAGTCTCAGACACTGGAGCGTTATATCGAAAAGGGTAAAACTTGGGTCGATTCACTCCAGAACCAGGCGGCGACACAGATGGTGCTGATCAACAAGCTGCAAACAGACACGCAGCAGCGCGTGGTGCTGTATGACGCCCTGACAAAATCGCTGAAAACCGCGCAGCAGCAGGATGTGGCCCATCGCATCAACGAGATCGGTGTGCAAACCGACCAGGAGGCTCAGACGGCAATGGCTGCTATTGGTACCGCGACCAACCAGAAAATGGCCGACATGCTTGAGGCGCATGAGGACCACATGGTCTTTGCCCGCGACGTGCTGGAGAAAAAGGCCAAGGCGGATGAGCGGTTCGCGCGCCGATTTGCCTCGATTGTCGAGAAGCATGATAAGAATTTGTATGGGGGCTCTTGAAGGGCGCAGTCGCAATGAAAGACAGCGGCAAAGGCACCTCCTACCGACCAACGCGCAAGGATATCGAGCTACCCGATTGGGTTGAGACCGCGATGATCATGCGATGGTTCGCAATCGGCATTGGTGTCGTACTCTACTGGATCACAGAGTCTATTTGGTTTCCAATATTGGGCTTTGCTGTGTTCATTGCTGTAGGGCACGTGGTTTATCGTCTCTATCGGAAAGAGGATCCGGTTTCTGCTGAAATCGCCTTTCACAACGAGGCAGATGGGTTTCATTCAGGGGATGCCGATGGTGATGGAGACGGTGGAGACTAATGGTGAATGACGCCACCCAAGACCATGTCGGCCTGACCGACACCTTCGCCTCGCGCCGCTATTTCCGCAAATTCGAGGTGATCACCGTCCACCTCCTGCGCGTGGCGGCAACGATGGAGGCCGAGGGCGCGATCTCGAAGCAAGAGGTGCGGATTGTGTCGCGTTACCTTTCGGGGTTGCTCTACACCTTTCGCGCGCTCAGCATGAAATACCTGCTGGTCGGGCGCGATACGGGGCGGTTCTTTGGCAGCCTTGCAATGGACAAGCGCGACAGCGGGTTTCCGGTGGCGGCCGAGTTGCTGACCATGGCCAATGACGCGCAGCAGGCGCAGGTGCATCTGGCGAATATGCCCTCGGAAGATGACCTGAAAACCGACATGGTCCGCACGATCATCGGTGACCGGGAAATCCCCACCAAACTGCAATTTGCGCTGTCTCAACGGCTCTACTACGAAGAGTTGCTGAAGGGTCAGCTGTTCTGGGCCCGCAACGATCCTGAGTGCCACTGGATCGGGAATGTAGGCGAACGGCGCAAGTTCATGATCCACTGGGCGGTCTATGACAGCCAGATCAACCTGCCCGTCATCTATCTGATGCAGCTGGAGGACACAGGCAAAACCGCCCTGCCCAAGGATCAACGCCGCTGGCCCGAAGTGCAGGCGCATCTGATGGCGCAATCCTTGGGCGGGCTGAAACTGGTGACGATCGCCAAGGGCTTTGATCAGGATTTCAACGACCTGCACCCCAAACACCTGCGCCGCATTCATGTGGGTCCGATGTATTCTTCGGCCTTTACCGAACAATCCGGCCCCTTGCGGCAGGTGCTGGAGGATGCGCAATCTCCGCAAGGTCAGGATTGGGCGCTGGCCTGGACTACCGAAGAGTTGCACAGCGAAGAGGTCATCGAGGAACGCGCTGGCTGGTTTTCAACTGTCGAGCGCGAGGTTTTTGCGCTGGATCCTTTCGGCGGGCAGGGGGCCGAGACGGGAGCCACCCGCACCCAACGGTCAATCATCCTGCCACAGCGCCCGTTTCAGGTGCTGGCCGAACGCAACCCGCCGGGATTTGCAGATGTGCGCAAGTTCGTCGTCAGCAATGCGGGGCAGGTTTTGAGGTACTAATTTTCGCCTTCGGCGAGAGTATTTTTGAAAAGATGAAGCAAGGGCGGTTTTTTAGATGAGTTTGACGTCAGATCAGATGGAATTGCGCGAAGACGATATTCGCAAGCATTATCCGGCAGCGACCGCTTTGCTGAATGGGTTCGAACATGCGCCGCGGATCGCCAAAGCCGTGGAAACCACCGTTGAACGCTCACCAGGTGTTTCGACTGGTCGGCGGTTTCGCTCGACGACACCGGGGTTGGTGACACGCCGGACCGTGCGCGCAGACGGGGTGCATCTGGTTGAGAGGATCGAAGCCTCGGACGATGGTGACGCCTTGGTTTCGCCGCCGCAGGCAACTGTACAACAGGCGATCCGCCGCGCCATCGCAATCGCTTTGGCCGTGGCCGATACTTATGCGGAACAGACCCCGCTTGCCGATCTGAAACGCGCGAACCTTGCCGGGGATCTGCCTGCCGCGCGGAAGACCGAGTTTTCGGAGGTTCTGACAGCCGAAGCGCTGATCACGTTGCACACGTTCGGCAATGCGCTGGCCTATCTGTTATCCTCGCATCTGGGTGAGACCACGGTTGATATTGGTGAGATCGAAGAGGTCCTGACCGACAACGGCCAACTTGCCCTGCACGGCGCGTTGTGGGAACTGGACCAGACGCTGGCCAAATACGCCTCGGACGATGCCCATCTGATCGCCGCCACCAGTGCCTATGCCGAGCAACTGATGGAGAAGTCAGCCCTGCGCGCAGGGTCCGCAGGTTACCTGGCCCCGTTCCAGAACGCAGCCTGGCATATAGAAGCCGACGATCTGACGATCCGGGGGTTCGAGCCCGCTTCAAAGGCCAAATCCACCACGCTCACCATGACGTTCAAGAAGCCGAACGAAGTGGTCGGCAACCATATCGCCAAATATCAGGCGATGAAGCTGGCCAAGATGGTGATGGCCTATGATTTCGACCGCCGCCTGAACCCGTTTGCCGAACTTGGCGGGTTCATCTTTACCTTCATGGGTGACGGCAAACCGGGCACCGGTAAGACCACGCTGATCCAGATGATGGCCGGGCTGATCAACGAGTATTGCCATAACGCAGGATACCCGTTCCGCTATCAGAACCTGAGCACCGACAATATCGACAGCTATCAGGGCAAATCCGGCCAAAACGCCAAAGCCTTTATCAACACGATCATCGACCCCTCGGTCATCGGCTTCGGCACCATCGACGATATCGACCAGTTGGCGGGCAAGCGCGGCGACCGGCAGTCCTCGGCCGGGCAGCTGGAAATCACCGCCGTTCTGATGGAGAGCTTTGCCGGTGCCAACACCGTCGTGCGCGGCAACTGCACCTTTGGCATGTTCTCGAACTACCCCGAGAATGTGGACGACGCCCTGCGCCAGCGGGCGGGAGCGCGGTTTCTGGTGGACGGGCCGCAAACGCGTGAGGACTACATCGACATCTTGCACCTGTTGATGGGCCGCAGCCACGACATTCCGCTGGGCGAACACGAGGCCTATGCCGCGCAGGAAATCAAAAAGGCCGTCGCCGCCAGTTTCGAAAGCCATTCCCGCCCGCATGAGGATGCTTTGTTGCAGGTCTATGACCGGGTGTCCGGCGATATCGGCCAGATGGACACAATCGCCAAACTGGGCACCTACCTCAAGGCGATCCAGCAGGCGGATGAGCGGTTCACGGGCCGCGCGATCAAGAACATCACCGACGCGGTCAAGGTCCGCGCGATGGATTTCGAACTGCCCGACGAATGGATGGAGAACCCCGACCTGTTCCTGTTCCGCGACTACGACACCAAGAAAGCGATGATCGAGGACCTGCGCCAGCCGATCACGGTGGAAATGGTGATGCAGGAGATCAACCGCTACGCCGACAGCGAATTCCGCTATGCCGACAAGAGCGACGAGGTAGCCATCGAAAACGCGGTGCGTGAGATGGGTCGGATGGAAGAGGCCAAGCGGCGGTATCTGGAGGGGAAGAAGTGACCGAGAAGCGAACCACTAGCGCCTGGAGCTTCAGTAATCCTATTGTTTGGGGTTTGTTGGCTACATTCGCAATCGTGGGGTTAGGAGTTTGGACTTCCGGCTTGCCAACATGCATCGAAAGTGACGCAGGGCTGAATGAATGTGGAGTTTCAAAGTGGCATTACTTCCTCTCAGCCAAGCCAAACGAAGTAGGCGATACATTGGCTGGATTCGCTGGAGCGATGGCGTTTGTGTGGATCATTGTGACAGTCTGGCTTCAAAGTGCTGAGCTTTCGGCGCAGCGAATGGAATTGGAACTGTCTCGAGAAGAATTCAAGAAAATGGCTGAGGCTCAGGACGCACAAGTTCAGATTCTGCGGGCACAAAGTGAGGAGTTGCTGAAAGAGCAGAAGATTCTGCACGAAGAATACTGGGCGAAGCAAGCAGATGAGTTGCTTGGCGTTCTTAAGAGCGTAGCGTTAGACGCGCTTGCGCAAAATCAAAGGATAGAATTCGGAAGCAACGGCGCGACTGACCTTATCCTGCATGACCACGCAAGCGTCCAATTCTCGTCGGGCCAAGGAATGAAAGCGGCGAGTGTTCACAAGATTTTGGCTGTAATCGATGATGCACTTGAGAACCTTGTTGACAGCCAATCCAACAGAATTCCAATCGTATGTCCCCAGCTAGACGAAATGTATCAACTACTTAAGGAATACCGAACAGCCCTTAACCAAACCAGCTTGGCTAAGCAACTTGCGAGTGAATTTAGCCTCATAGAGAGTTTTTCAAATAGTTTGGGTACGAAACTGGAAAGAAGCCAATGATCCGCCTTATCGAAAAAGGCCTGATGTTCGGCAACCTCGTCCACATCTCCAGCCCGGCTCTGGTTGAGCGGTATAATCGCGCGCTGCAGCATCTGGCGGGCAAGACAACGGCGCTAACGGATTTCCATGTCGATATCTCGGGCTATTCGCCAGAGGTGGGGATTGAGCTGGACGATCCGCTTTACCTCAACCCGAATGGTGTCAACCGACAGTTCATCCTGCTGACGACCGAGCAGAAACGCGCGCCTTTGCTGAACGTCAAGTTCTCGACCTCGCGCGATATCCTGCGCGAATTCATCGAGATGAATGAGGCGCAGTTGTTTGCCCTGACCGCCACTGATGCGGTGGCCGGAGAGCTGGTGAACTCGGTCTTCAAGCTCAGCAGTCCCCGTGATTTGTTTAACCTGCGCAAAATCGAGATTGAGGCCGACACCGCAGGCGGCACCTTGCGCAAGGCGCAGCAGCTGGCGGGCATGGTCGAACAGTTCAAAACCGCCGAGGACGCCTGGTTCGACGATGTGCTGATCGCCAGGATGATCGAGACCGCCAAGGAGACCGGCGACGTTACGCGCAACCCCGTCCATCTGCGCCACACGGATTTTGAGCAACGCAACTTCTGGACGGCGCATTTCGGCGGGCTGTACCTGTTCCCGGACCTGGATCACCCGGCGGCGATCTGTATGGGTGACAAGCCTGACGATTTGCCGATCAAATACGTTTTTGACCCGTCGCAGCGGAACCAGGTTGCAAAGTTTCTGGATTACAATGATCTGGTCGAACCCATCGTCAAGGCGCGCGGCGTGGATGCCGCCGCAATCCTGCAGCAGAAGATGGATTTCCTGACTGTCGACGCGGCGGCGGATGCGGATGTCGACCTGACCGGGCTGGACCGAAGCGATATGCGGCGGTTGGCGCGCAATCACTCGGATCGCTTGCCCGAAGCCTATCACGGCCTTGCGCAACTTTTGCGCTGGGCAACCGACGGGGGGCCGTGGCCGCGTATCACGTCCGATCATCCGGCTTATTTTTACACTTTGCGCGCCGCTGACACGCCGAACCGTGATCTGGTGAACATGCTGCTGGCCGAACTGGCCCCGCTGGACCCGCGCCAGATGTTCATTTGCCACAAAGAGCTGTTCTATAGCACCTATTCCAGATGGCCCGAGAGCAAGAAAGCCTATGTTGCCGACTTCCTCGCGCGCGAGTATCAGGTGGACAAGCAAGGGGCCCGTGCCGCGCTGTTCGGCCATGAGCCGGATATGAGCGGAGAAGACCGGGTCAGCGATGACATAATCGCGCGGGTCGGTCCGTGGGGTTCGGTAAGGAAAGGCTGAGATGTTCGGGTTATTGCGCCTTTTGCTGATCTTGTTGGTGATCCAAACGATCGCCTATGTCGCGCTGTCTTTCTACTCGCGCGGGATACGCCGTCGTAAACTGGAAAGCTGGTGGGACGAGAAGGGCAAGTCGGGCAACAAGGACGCTTTTGTCGAACGCGGATTGCATGTGTATGACAATTCGTTCCGGCGCAAACTGATCCTGGGTGTCTATATTGTGCCATGGGTGGCGATTGGCGCGCTGATCTACATCGTGAATTACATGTGAGGGTTTAGGCATGGCCTACGTAAAATGGGCGTTCATCATCATTTTCTGGGGAATGATCGCTGCGGTCCTGCAATACTCGCTTCCGCAACACGACGTTGTGCGTATCGTAAACACCTACGAAGAGCGGCAGGATCTGAACGACTGGACACGGATTTTCTGGTCTGAACCCGAAGACCAGTCCACCAGCCTGTCCAACCGGGATGTGCAATTCATTCAGGCCGTGCGCGAAAATGGCAAGCCGATCGTGTACCGAAACGAAGACACCGGGTGGGGGTGGCCACCCTACTTCAAGTTCGACACGGCGAACCTTTACACCGAAGCCAATGATGCGAAATCGACCAAGGAAAACCCGAAATGGGTGGTCGTGACCCATTACGGGTGGCGCAACGAGTTCATGTCGATCTTTCCCAACGCCATTTTCATCAAACATGTGGAAGGGCCGGATGCGCAGGTCATTCCCTGGTTCAACATCATTTTCCTGACAATTTTTGCCGCGCTGGTCTGGGCGGTTTGGGTGCGCTGGCGCAGGTTCCGGAAGGCCCGAATTGATCCGATGATTGAGAATGTGGAAGACGGCTTTTATGCTGCCGGCGACGCGATTGAAGAACGCCGAAACAGATTTCAGCGCTGGCTGGACAGCTGGAAGTCGAAATAGGCCTTAACGTCGCGGGCATGTTCTCAGCACGCCCGTTGGGCCAGAGATGCCGGCTACCTGACGACAAATTCTGCGTGCAAGGCACCCGCCGCCTTGATGGTTTTCAAGATGTCGATCATATCCTGGGGCGACACCCCCAGCGCGTTCAGGCCTGCGACAACCTCGGACAGGGTCGTAGCTTCGGGGATTTCGGCAAGGCCAGTTCCTTCTTCCTCTTCGATCCCCGCAATAGTGCGCGGCACGATTACTGTTTCGCCCTTGGCAAACGGGTTGGGTTGCACGGCAATCGGCGCTTCCTGAACTGTCAGGGTCAGATTACCCTGAGAGACAGCCACACGCGATATCCGGACTTCCTGCCCCATAACGATAGTGCCGGACCGCTGATCGACCACCACACGCGCTTTTGCTTCCGGCTCGACCAGAATATTCTCGATACGCCCGATGGCATGGGCCGTTGATACTGCCTGAGTTGCAGCAATGTTGAGCTCAACCGTGCCTGAATCGCGCATGATTGCCACAGCTCTGTTGAACTCGGTATTTATGGCGAATTCGATACGCGCGGCCGTGGTGAAATCGGGTTCTCTCAATGCCAGGCGCATTTGGGTCAGAGTTGACAAGTCGAACTCAATTTCACGCTCAACACGCGCGCCGGACGGGATCACACCCGAGGTTGGCACCCCGCGCACGACCGACGCGGCCTCTCCTTCAGCGGAAACGCCACCTGCAAGGATTGTGCCTTGTGCAACCGCATAGATTTGCCCGTCTGCTGCGTTAAGTGGGGTCATAACCAGCGTCCCACCCAATAGGCTGTTTGAATCGCCTATCGCCGAAACCGTTACATCGATTTGGCCGCCGACTCTGGCAAAAGGCGGCAGACTGGCTGTCACCAACACGGCTGCCACGTTCTTAGGCCGGAAATCCTCGCCCGTTACGTTGACACCCAAACGCTCCAAGATGTTGGACATGATCTCTTCGGTGAAAGGGGAGTTGCGCAATCCGTCACCGGTTCCGTTCAAACCGACAACCAGGCCATAACCCACAAGATCATTACCTCGGACACCGTCGAAATCGACGAGGTCCTTGAGGCGGATTGCCCCCGCCCAGGCCATACCGGGAAGAAGGATCAGAAGAAGTATCAGCGCCCTCATCTCAGGAAATTCACCAGCGAAAGGTTCGCATTGCGAACGGTTACCGAATAGAGGCTTTCCAACTGAAACTGCACCGTTTGCAATTTCGCCGCTGTTTCATAAGGATCTGCTGCGATCAGCACGTTCCGGCTGAATTCCAGACTGGTTCGGGCCATCGAATTTCGCGTGGCGGCCTGTTCGATGCGGGCCTCGGCGCTGCCGACCTGGGCCTGCAGGTTTACTGTGGCATCCTGTGCGTTGGCCAGATCGACGCCCAGCTGTGTGAACAATGCAGTGCGCTGATCGGAAGAAAGAGCCAAAGTATTGTCTGTGGCTATTGCTGCTACGGCAACATCCCTCAGGGCTGCCTTGAATGCTGGGTCGGTTGCCGTGAGTGGCAGCGTAACGCTTTCATTTTCCGAGATCTGCATAGGAGAGAGCGTGGTGTTCGCACCCTGATAAATCATGGCGTCAAACCCGGCAGGGCTATTGAACCATGTATCGGCAGCCAGGCGTATGTCGGAGACGGTCATGGCCCCCGTCAGTTGTGTCTTCAACGCAGCCAACAGCGTGTCAGTCGATGGCAGTGGCGAGACATCCGTGGCTGTACCCGAAAACAGACTGCGTCCACCAACCCGCGTGTTCAATGCCGATACCATCGTGTCGAGCTCATTCCTGGCATGATCTGACGCCTGTGCATGATTTACAGGCTGATTGGCCGTCCCGTAGGCCAACAGAGACGCGGTTATTTCGCCAACCGAATCTCCAAATGTCTTCAGGCTCAACTGCATGGCATCCGTGAACAGGGCCATTTCGGCTGTGGCGATGCCAAAGGCGTCGAGTCTGGCAAGCGAACGGTCCAAATCCAGGATCTGAGAGTAATCTCCGCCAAGCCGGTCAGATATGTCCTGCACTTTGCCGGTGGACATCTCGTAAGAGAGGGTTTCAATCTGTGTTTTGATTTCAGTGGCGCGAGTGCGAAGGGTCATACCGCGCGCCAGATCGCCGATGGCAGTCAAGTTCATGCTCATAACCTCAGAAGCGTTTCCATAAGCTCATCGACAACCGAGATGACACGTGCGTTTGCTGCGTATGTCTGTTCGATCTGCATGAGGCGCTGTAGTTCCTGATCCGTATCGACGCCCTGTTCGGCCTCAATCTGTGACATTTGTTGTTGGCTGTTGCTGGCAAATGCCTTCCGCCGCTCCGCGGCTTGAGATTGCGCCCCGGCTTTCGATATAAGCGCCTCGGTCAACTCGGCGGCGCGCATGTTTCCAGTGCCAAACAGCCCGCCAGGTACGGTGCGCGCATCATTCAGAATGGCACCGAAAGCACGCAGTTGCGACGCTTGTCCGGGATCGCCCGGTGTTGCGGCACCCAGCCCGGCGCGGAGCTTCCAGCTGTCGCCGCCGTTGTCGGGGTCTGCAACCGAATTCAGCGAAATGCGCGATGACAGCCCGACAATGGTTATCGGGTCGAACCGATTTCCGTTGTCCGTGAACATACCGGGATCTGTCGCAAGTGCCGTGGGATCCAAGCCCGGCGTTTCAAATCGTTCGATAAGATCGCGGGCAACGGTGTCAAGCTGCAACTGTGCCTCAACCGCCAATTCATCACGGACCGAAAACTGCGCTGCCAATGCGCCACCGCGGATTTGCGCAGTGTCCCCGCTGGTGCGCACCGGATTGCCGTTCATTGACAATCCGGACAGCAGACCATTTGCAACCGTCATGTGGGGTTTCGTTTCACCGGTCGTGGAAAAGGTGAACTCGGACGCCTTACCCTCCAAAAGTATCAACCCGCCGTCTGAATAGAGGGATACCTGATCGTTGGCGCGTGGCACAACGTTGACCGGGATCAGGGTATTGACCTGATCGATCAGGACTTGCCGTTGATCCAGCAAGGCCCCGATATCTCCGCCGGAATTCTGAATGGCCGGAATCTTTGCGTTCAAAATTTCGATGTCTTTCAGAACCAGGTTCAGGCTTTCGATCTGAGCGCCTATCTTGCGGTCCGCGTCCGAGCGTGCCTGTCGCACACCTTCGGAAGCCGCATTCAGCTCTGCCGCAAGATCGCTCGCCGCGCGCGCCACTTGATCAAGTCTTTCGATCGAGTCGGGGAGACTGGCTGCGGTGATGAAGTTGTTTTCCAAGGCAGACATACGGCTGGCAAGGGATGGCGTGCCGTCTGCTGTTCCCACAAGGTTTTCGAACCGTGAACGGAAATCTGAGATGGCGGATTGAAAGGCAAGCTCGGCGTCTGACGATCGTCTGTTGGCCGTCAGAACCGGATCCTGATGCCGGATCACCCCAACCGTACGCACGCCATTGCCAGATATGGGGCTTGTCGCCAGTTCAAGGGACCTGCGCGCATAGCCCGGTGTCAGGGCATTCGCGATATTCCCCGACACCACAGCGGCCCCGCGACTGGCCGCTGTCAGCCCGCCCAATGCGTTATTGAGTGCTGTCGACATATTCATGAGGCCGCTCCTTTCCTTTGGTCAGTGCCTGGATCAGCGCTTCAAGTTGGTCGTTTCCTGAAGCATCTCGTCCACCGTCTGGATCACCGTGGCGCTGGATGAATAGGCGCGCTGTGTCTGGATCAGTGATGTCAGCTCGGTTGCCACATCCGTGGTGGATTCCTCGCGCGCGAAAGAAACGATATCTCCGGTTGGACCTTCGCCCGCGTTCCACAGAAAGAACGTGCCGCTTTCGCGGGATGGCGCGTAGGTTTGACTGTCCAGTGCCGTCAGGCCGTTGGGATTGGGAACATCGGCCAGCGGGATCTGGAACATTCGGCGGCTGACACCGGTATCGTAGAATGCATAGACATAGCCACTTTCATCGACCTGAACGCTGGTCATCGTACCAACGGCAGAGCCATCCCGCGTGATTGAAACCGGAGCGAATGTATCGGATAGCTGAGTAATGCCATCGGCATCGCCGATCAGCCCGATATTGACCTCCATCGGGCCGCCAGCGACGTTGACCATGACACTGCCGGTTGCCGGATCGTAAGCGCCGCCGGATACAGGAGTGACGCTGGCCAGAGTGCCCCCGGCTGTTCGGTTGTCGGTAAAGGTCAAAGTATATTCCCCGATAACCGCGCCGCCAGATGCCGAGTCGCGTAGAACCATGGTCCATTCATTGCTGCTGCCGGTTGCCGGAACGGTCGGGATCAGTTGGATATCAATACTTTCGGATTTTCCGAGATTGTCGAAATACTCGACCGACAAAGGCTGTGTGTCACCTGGCGCACCCGCATCTGTTGCCGTTGCGGGAAGGTTCATACGCAGGTTCATCTTTGTCGTCGGGGCACCGGACAACTGATTGACGCTCAACTGAATTGGTTCAAGCGCGGCGGGCGTGTCGCGTGGAACGGGCGGGATGGACCCGTCTGCCGCAGCACGCCATCCCAATAGAACAAGGCCGGATTCGGTCACCAGATATCCTTCGTCATTGGTCCGGAAGGAACCTGTGGTCGTCAGCAACATCTCGTTGGAATTTGAGCCGACCTGCGAGCTGGATCGCACCGGCAACATGCCGCGTCCGCGCACTGCCAAATCGGTAGAGTTGCTGGTGGTCACCAGTGATCCGCGCTGGTCAATCATGCGCTGGCTGGTCGTGCGCACGCCCCCTGCCGAATAACTGCCACCCTGACCAGACGTGACCATCGAATGAAAGTCAGTTTCCACCCGTTTGTATCCGTAGGTAGAAGAGTTTGCGATATTGTCGGAAATCGTGGCCAGCCTGTTGGCGTTGGCCTTCAACGCTGCCACACCGGCATTCAGCGAAGAGGAAATGGTCATTGGCGCGCCCTTCTGTTGCGTCAAGCTTCGATGCAACAGGTAACGCGCTGCCCCTTAACAGCGCGCTAACAGGTAAAATGCGTTCTATCCTTTAGGGTCGACGCAGAAGTATCACTTCGATTCGGTTGTTCCGAACTGCCATCGGATTGTCGGTGAAGAGTTTTCTGTCAGCATGACCTGTGATGCGATCCATACGGCTTGCCGCCACGCCTTTGTCCTGTAACAGCTGGCGGACTGATTGCGCCCGGGCAGTGGACAGATCCCAGGCGGTATTACGAACCTGCACAACAGGAGATGCGCTGACATGGCCTGTGACTGCAATCGGGTTGGTCACCAGATCCGAAGAACGCGCTATGATCAAAGCAAGCGCCCGCATGATCCCGGTTGGTTTCTCGGAACCGGATTCGAACAATGGCTGGGTATCCGTATCGAATAGCTCAACGACGAATCCTTCGTCGGTGACGCGTGTCACGATATGCCTGAGAAGCTTATCTGACACCTCGCTTTCACCGGTTCGCCCCAAAAGCTGAGCTTCAAGCGTCGAGAAGTCTTCGGTGTCACCTTTGCCACCACCGTTGGCGTTCACACCGGTTGATCCGCGCGCCTGACGGGATTCAGTTGCGTGTTTGGTGCTGGCCCCGGCACCATCCCGCAGCAACGTCTTTTCCGACAACATACTGTCGCCGCCAAAGGCACCGTCTCCGCCGCCGGATTCGGGGCTCAGAGGGATTGTCGGGGCGAAGTAATCCGCCAATCCTTTGCGTTGCTGTTCAGTTGTCGCGTTCAGCAGCCACATCAACATGAAGAAGGCCATCATGGCCGTGACAAAGTCGGCATATGCAACTTTCCACGCCCCGCCGTGGTGACCATCACCACCCGATACACGCTTCTTCTTGATGATGATTGGCGCCGCATTGGTCTGCGCACCCATCTCCACCACCTATATTATCACCCGACTATCTGCCTAGCAGAGCAGGTCTTAAGGTGGCCTTAATACTTAAAACTGTTCAGAGTTCCGCCTAGCGTGGCAAGCTGATTGATGCACGGCGCAGTATCAATGACAGGCGATCAAAACTGTTTTCGATTCCCTCAGACTCTGGTTTGGCAAAAAAGGCGTCCAGTTCCTCATGGATGCGAACAGCCTGATCCAGCAGCGGGTCAGACCCTTCGGCATACAGCCCGGCCTTGATCATCACTTCGGACTGCTCGTAACTGCCCACGAGTTTTCGGGTTTCGGTGATCATCTGGTTCTCGGCCTCGGATGCGGCTCCTGGCAGGCTCCGCGACACTGATCTGCTGACGTCAATGGCCGGGAAACGTCCCCGTTCGGCGATGTTACGGCTCAGCACAATGTGCCCGTCCAAAACGCCGCGCAGAATGTCAGCGATGGGTTCATCCATGTCCGAACCGGCCACCAAAACGCTGAACACTGCGGTAATATCCCCCTGTTCCTGGGTTCCGGGGCCTGCGCGTTCGCAAAGACTGGCGATCAGGGGTGTGACTGAGGGTGGATATCCCCGCAAAGACGGCGATTCCCCCATAGAAACAGCAATTTCACGATGCGCTTCGGCAAAGCGGGTCACAGAATCAGCCAAAAAAAGAACGTTCAGCCCCAGATCCCGCAGATACTCAGCCATCGACATGGCCGACCAGGCGCACCGCCTGCGCGCCAACGCCGACTGGTCAGAGGTGGCAGCCACCACGATCGTGCGTTTCATGGCTTCGGGGCCAATGGCCTGCGCGACAAATTCATTCACCTCGCGTCCGCGTTCGCCAATAAGCGCGACTACGACGACATCGGCCTGCATGGACCTAGCCAGTGTGGAAAGCAGGGTCGATTTTCCGACACCCGACCCGGCGTACAACCCCACCCGCTGACCGCGCACGACGGGCAACACAGTGTTGAGAACCGACAAACCGGTGCCCATCCTCTGCCCCAACGGTTTGCGCGCCACGGCTGGTGGAGGGGCCTGTATGATATCGCGTGTCTGCGGGCCGCTCAGCAACGGCTTTCCATCCAAGGGTCTGCCAAAGGGGTCGATTACTCGTCCAAGCCAGTGCAATCCTGGTGCAAAATCCGGTGATGGGTCAAGGTAGACGCGATCCCCCAGGCTAACGCCGTCGGGCGCCGCATTGGGAAGCATTTTGATATGGCCAGCACTGACATGAAGCACCTCGCCCGCAAGATCGGACCCGACGCGCCGCCGCAATGTCAGCAAATCCCCGACCCGGGCATGCGTGTTCAATCCACCGATCTCGATCAGACCCTGTGCGACGCCGGTGACCAGCCCCACGTGACGGACTGCGGTCATCCTGTCGAGCTCGTGTTTCAGAAGTACCGGGTCGAGATCAGACATCGTGGGGTCTCCAACTGAGTTCTGAAAACGGTTTCTAAAGGAATCGGGGTTAAGCCTTGATTGAAATTGATCGAGGGAGAAGCCCCGATGTTCTATGACCTGAACGTCTTTAAGACAGCGTACGCAATGGCAACCCATGCAGGGCAACGGCAGGCGATCATTGCGCGAAACATGGCCAATGCGGATACGCCGGGCTATCAACCGCGCGATATCGAGGCCTTTCAGAAAGCTTTCGAAACCACCGGGCATGACGTGACCATGGAAGCCACGCGGCCGGGCCATCTGCACGGCAGTATGGGTGCGCAAAACTGGGCTGAGGTTGAAGCTGTCCCATCAGGCGATCCCAATGGCAATGGCGTGTCGCTTGAGGAAGAGATGCTGAAATCGGTCGATGTCAAACGACAACATGACCGAGCGCTGGCGATTTACAAATCCTCGATGGACGTTCTGCGCACCAGTTTGGGTCGCGGATAAGGGGCGGCAGGTATGAGCGATTTTTCCCATTCCCTTGCTGCGTCAGCCAGTGCCCTGCGCGCGCAATCCGCACGGTTGCGGCATGTGTCCGAAAACATCTCGAACGCAGACACGCCCGGCTATCGGCGCAAGACTGTACCCTTTGAAACCGTGCAGAAGAACGGTGGGGACATGGTACAGGCCGGCCTCGTGACGCTTGATCAGCGTTCGCTGAGCCGCATCTACGACCCCGGTCATCCGTTGGCAGATGAAAGTGGTCACTACCAAGGCTCCAACGTCGATTTGATGATTGAAATCGCGGACGCCCGGGAAGCCCAGCGCAGTTATGAGGCCAATCTAAAGATGTTTGATCAGACGCGGCAGATGTCGTCGTCGCTGATGGAATTGCTCAGAAAATAAGGACAACCAGAATGGATATCCGATCACTCAACGCCGCGCAGAATTATGCCGGCGCACGCTCTGCCACACAGGCCGATCCCGATCATAGCGGGGCGGCACAAGGATTGAGGGCGACCTTTCAGGACTTTGCAACCACGCTGAGACACAGCGAACAGATATCTCAGTCTGCGATGATCGGTCAGGCTGATCCCCATGCACTTGTTCAGGCGCTGGCCCAGACTGAACTGGCGGTAGAAACCGCGGTGATCGTCCGCAACAAAGTGGTCGAAGCCTATCAGGAAATCCTAAGAATGCCGGTCTGACCCGATGCTCAGCGAAGGGCTTTTTTATGACATCGTTCGTCAGGCGTTGTGGGTTGCGGTCATCACATCCGTCCCGATCCTTGCCGTGGCGCTGGTTTCTGGCCTGATTGTCGGTCTGTTCCAGGCGCTGACCTCGATTCAAGAGATGACCCTGACTTTCGTTCCCAAATTGATCGCCATTGTCGTCGTGTTCTGGATTTCGATGGGGTTCATGACTCAGACCCTTGTTGCGTTTTTTACCGGAACGCTTGTTCCCTTGATTGCAGGAGGCCGCTGATGGACACGGCTTACGTCACCCTGTCCCGCCAGTCCGGGCTGATGAATGAAATGCGGCTGGTGGCGAATAACATCGCAAACGCCAACACGACCGGATATCGCCAGCAAGGGCTGGTGTTTTCGGAATACGTGCGGGACATGCCGAACAATCCGTCCCTCTCCATGAGCCGGGCAGAGGCGCGTAACACATCGTTGCAACAAGGCGTTCTTACGGAAACCGGAGGGCAGTTTGATTTCGCCCT
This sequence comes from Ruegeria sp. AF3, assembly GCF_056536285.1. Taxonomy (NCBI): domain Bacteria; kingdom Pseudomonadati; phylum Pseudomonadota; class Alphaproteobacteria; order Rhodobacterales; family Roseobacteraceae; genus Ruegeria; species Ruegeria sp. AF3. Next base: position 2,081,377 of record NZ_JBQFJM010000001.1, read on the forward strand.
CGAAGGGGACGGGTTTTTCATGGTTGAAACCCCGGATGGTAACCGTTTGACGCGCGCGGGCAGCTTCTCGCCAAACGCCGAAGGCGATCTGGTTGCGATGGATGGCGCACGCGTTCTGGATGCCAACGGTGCCCCTGTCTTTATCCCGCCCGATGCAGCTTCGATTGATGTCGGCAGTGATGGAACGTTGAGTGTCAACGGCCAGTTTCTGGGCCAGTTGGGCGTTTTCAATGTTACTGATCCGCAGGAGCTGGTCCGCGAAGGAAATACGCGGTTTCGTGCCAACGGTGCGATAGACCCGGTTGATGAACCCGTTGTTTTGCATCGCTTTCTCGAAGGTTCAAACGTCAATGCCATTCAGCAGGTGACCCGCTTGGTGGAAATCCAGCGCGCGTATGAGCTGGGGCAAAGTTTTCTTGACAGCGAAGACGAACGCGTGCGCGGGGCGCTCAAGGCGCTGATGCGCTGAACGGTATAAGGAGAGTTTGACATGCGAGCCCTGAAAATTGCCGCCACCGGAATGACCGCGCAACAGATGCGGGTCGAGACGATTTCGAACAACCTGGCAAACATGAACACCACCGGCTACAACGCCCGCCGGGCCGAATTTGCCGATTTGCATTATCAACAGATGGCGCGCGCCGGAACTGTAAACGCCTCGGACGGAACAGTATTGCCAACGGGTATTCAACTTGGTCTTGGCGTGCGGCCCGCAGCTGTTACCGTGCAACTGGAACAAGGTGCTTTGTCAGCCACCGGCAGTGATCTGGATGTGGCGATCGAGGGGCGCGGATATCTGGAAGTCACGCTGCCCAGCGGTCAGTCCGCGTATACACGTGACGGCAGCCTCAAGCGGTCGGCAGAGGGTCTGATTGTCACCTCCGACGGTTATGCGGTTTCGCCGGAACTCACCGTTCCCGACGACGCAAGGTCAATTTCAATCAATGCCGCGGGCGAGGTCTACGCATATTTCGACGACTCTCCCGAGGGGCAGTTGCTGGGTGAGTTTGTCCTTGCCAGCTTTTCGAACGCCAAGGGGCTGGAAGCCATTGGCGGCAATCTGTTCAAGGAGACCGAGGCATCTGGTGCCCCGGTGCTGGGAACTCCGGGAAGTGATGGGTTGGGCACATTGCGGCAGGGTTATCTAGAAGACAGCTCAGTCGATGCAGTGCGCGAGGTAACCGAACTTATCGAGGCGCAGCGCGGCTATGAGATGAATGCCAAAGTCATCTCGGCAGTGGATCAAATGATGAGCGCGACAACGCAGGTGCGATGATGCGAGGACTCGGCATATACTTGGCACTACTGGCTCCAATTGCAGCGCAGGCTGACATTGTGGTTCCAACACGCACGATCCGGGCCAAGGAAATCATTTCCGCAGCGGATTTGAGAACAAGCCCGACGGATGTCCCCGGCGCAGTGGCTGACCCTGATTTTCTGATCGGGCAAGAGGCGCGGGTGGCACTTTATCCAGGCCGGCCGATCCGAATCACTGATGCAAGACCCCCCGCCATCGTTGACCGCAACGATCTGGTCGTCCTGATATTCGACCGCCAAGCCTTGTCGATAACTGCGGAAGGCCGCGCCTTGGGACGCGGTGCTGCCGGGGACCGCATCCGGGTCATGAACCTGTCGTCCAGAACAACAGTAACCGGCCAAATCCGCGCGGATGGTCAAGTCGAGGTTAAGTGATGACCGGACTGTCGAAAACTCTTCTACTTATAGCTTTGTCTTTGGCCGCGTGTGGCCGTCTGGATCATCTTGGCAAGCCGCCGAGTTTTACACCAAGCGAAGAGTCTCCCGAGCAGGTTGCCATGCTGTGGCCGGGTCTGCCCTTGCACACGCAACCACAACGCACTGTTGACCGCTCATCTCTATGGAGCGGAGGGCAGCAATCGTTGCTGGGCGACCAGCGGGCGATCAAGAAAGGTGACATACTGACAGTGGTCATCGAGCTGGATGAAAAAGCTGAGATATCAAACAACACCAGACGGTCCAGGTCAGGCTCGGAAAACCTTGAGGTTCCTGGCCTCTTTGGCTTGCCCCAGCGCGTACAAAAGCACCTACCAGACGGGGCATCGCTGGATGATGCTGTGTCAATCGAAGCGGATTCCTCAAGCTCCGGGCGGGGATCTGTGAGGCGAAACGAGAAACTGACGCTACGTGTCGCCGCGACGGTCCTAGATGTTCTGCCGAACGGGGTTCTTTCGATTTCCGGCTCGCAGGAACTGCGGGTCAATTTTGAGCTGCGCGAGCTTTTGGTGGCCGGGTATGTGCGTCCTCAGGATATCTCGCGTCAAAACGAAGTTACCTACGACAAGATCGCCTCGGCGCGAGTGTCTTATGGTGGAAGAGGTCAGATTACGGATGTTCAGCAACCCCGATACGGCCAGCAAGTTCTTGACTCACTCTTGCCGTTCTGAGGTGCGACCGTGATTGCAAAATTGGTTCCAGTCGTTTTCCTGATTGTCGGCCTGGGTGCGGGTGTCGGTGCCGGGCTGTTTCTGTCACCTTCGGGCAAGCCCGACAAAACAGCCGCCGAAAAAGAAGTGGCAAAAGAAGAGAAGGCCGGTCACGAGAAGTCTGAAAAGTCCAAGGAAAAAAAGCCAGCCTATGGGTATCTAAAGTTGACCAAACATTTTGTCGTTCCGGTGGTTGGGGATGACGAAATCGAAGCGATGGTCACTTTGTCCCTCAGCCTTGAGGCGAACACAGCAATTGAAGAAACTTTTTATTCCATTGAGCCCAAGCTGCGGGATGGCTTTCTTCAGGTTCTGTTTGATCACGCAAATACCGGGGGATTTGATGGGACGTTCACAGAATCCCGGAATCTGGATGTCTTGCGTAAGTCCTTGTTGGAAGTGGCGAAAAAAGAACTGGGCGAAGATGTTTCAAAAGTGCTGATCATGAGCGTGAACCGTCAAGATACCTGACGAAGGTCGCTTCACGGCGCGGATCCGGCCAGCATTAACGGGTTTGCTTTCGCACAACGGCCTGCCGATGGCTTTTCAGCTGCTGCTCCCGCAGGGTTGCGATAGCTTGTTTGTGGCCAAATGCAATTCTGAGCGCTTCCACACCGGCAAGTTTCTGAGCGCGTGTTTGGGCAAGTCGCATATTCAACGCGCGGCGCGTGGCAGATTCCCAGCCATTCCAAAGAATGTCGGCCCCCGATATCTGATATCCTTCGATTAAACCGCTGGCTTTGCGCATCTGGTCAAGCTGATGATCCAGTTTCGCCAATTGGTGCTGAATTCTGGCCTCGGCCTCGAGGATCGGGCGGAGTGTCTGAAACTGCTTCTGGAAAGTCACGTCGGCTATTTTTTCCAGCCCGCTTAGCTGAGTGTCCTTCATCGGATCTGCTCTTTTGCACGTTTTCGCATCGCTTCGGCGAACCTGATTGCAGCGGCAACAGGGCGATAATGTTCTTCGGCGATCTCCTGCCCGATGTCGACAGTTGCGTGAAGCGCACGCGCCGTCGGGGGGTCCGAATGGATTGGAACGCCAGCCTGAGCTGCAGCGGAACGGATGGAAGCGGCCACTGCATCCACACCCTTGGCGACACAAACAGGTGCGCTGCCTGTAGCCCTCGACCACTTCAGCGCAACGGCAAAATGGGTGGGGTTTACGATAACAACATCCGCGCCCGGAACGTCTGCCATCGTCTGGCTCGAGGCGATTTCCTGCGCACGTTGACGGCGGTATTGCTTTACATACGGGTCGCCTTCGGCGTCCTTAGTTTCATCCTGGATCTCTTTGCGCGACATGCGGTTCTTGCGCATGTGCTCGGCGTATTGCCACAGAAAGTCGATAACGCCGATGCCCAGGGCGATGGCAACCACAATGAACAGGAAGCGAAACAACAGGTTCATCATCAGCAGTATGGATGACTTTGCAGAGGCCGCGCTGGCAGACAGAATTTCAACCAAGTTCGATTTGATGAAAAGTGCGAGGCACAGGCTGTAAATCGCCAGTTTGGTTGTACTCTTGGCGAACTCGAACAAGCCACCGCGCCCGAACTTATTTTTGGCATTCGAAACAAGGGATATCCGCGAAAGCTTTGGCTTCAGTTTGCTGGGGGCGAATACCAGTGAGCGCTGGGCAATCAGGTTTAACAGAACGGCCACCGCGGGCAGGCAGAAAAGCACGGCAATGGGTGGCAATGCGCCGCTCAGAATTCCGGCAACCGTCGCTGTCGCAGGCCCGGTGTTCAGAAGGTTCGCAATCTGGTCGGATTGGTCTATCAGGACCATGAACAGATTCCCCAACTGCGTGACGGGGTACTGCCCTGCTGCCAACAATGCGACCAGCAGCCCGGTATATGCCGCAACAACCGACAAGTCGTTGGACTTGGGAACCTCACCCTTTTCACGAGCTTTCTGAAGCTTTTGTGGCGTCGGCTCGTATGACTTGTCGCTGTCGTCATCGGCACCGCTCATCGCTGGCCTCCGATCGGGTTCATGAAGAAGGCAATCAGCGCGTCAGACCAAACAGAGACGATCAATGGTGCGCCCGCAAACAGCAGAAACAGCCCGGCAAATGTTATTGCTGGCGCGCCCACAAAGGCGACCATCAATTGCGGCATGGCCCGGTTGATAACCCCAAGTGCAAGATTGTAGATCAACGAGGCGATAACGAATGGCGTTGCCAGCGAGAAGGCCAACCCAAAGCTGCGTGAGATTTGTTGCACACCCCAATGGGACAAGCCTGCCGAGCTTGGTGCCAACCCCATGGGGAATAAGGCATAACTCTGGATCAGGAATTGCGCGGCCCGAACGTGCAAGCCCATGATGACGGCAAGCGTTATCCCCGCGATCGTCAGCAGATATCCCATCGCCGGAACAGGATCAGCGGCCGCTGCACCCAGCAATTGCGACAATGACGTGGATTGCGCGGCAATGGATCCGGCGGTTTGCAGCGCCAAAACAAACAGCCGCAACCCTGTTCCAAGCGCCAGTCCAATCAGGATTTCTGTCCCAACCAACCGTCCCAGCGTCCTGAGGCTGGGGGACAGGTCGAAAGGTTGGGTTGCCGGAAAAATGATCAGGGTAAAGGCGACGGAAATCCCCAGTTTCATCCGTGTTGGAATGCTGCGCTCGCCGAAAGCGGGCAGCAGTGAAACCAAAGCAGAGACGCGCAGAAACACCGCAAAGACCTGCCAGAGCGGTTCGGCCAGCTGCGTCAACAACTCTGGCGGCAAAGCGATCACGCGGGAACAGTTCCTACCAGCGCGGGTTTGGCTTCCAATCCGATCTCCTCAAAAGAAAGAACCGGGTTTGAAATGCCGCGCGCATACATGATCGTACGCAACAATCGGCGTCGCCGGGTCGAGGTCACGACTGCAGGAAACAGACCGTTATCAGCAGATCTGGCGATACTGCTGACCATGCCGTCGGCCAGCTTGTTAAACAGGTTCGGCGGCAGTGCGACATCCAACCCGGCGCTGGGCGCGTCGACCTGATAGGTGGTGAACGTTTCCTCCCATTCGGGAGCCAGTTGGATAAGCGGGATTGAACCGTCTTCGCGCTTCATGTCTGCGACCAGCTGAAATCCGAGACGCTGGCGCACCAATTCGCAAATGGTTTCGGGTTGGGTGGTTGTCAGCCGTGCCTGGGCCACACTTTCAAGGATCAGGGCCATGTTCCGGATCGAAACCCGTTCCTCCAAAAGTAGTCGTAGAACGGCGTGCAATGTGTCGATCGGAACTTTGTCGGGGATCAATTCATCCAGAAGCTTGCGGTTTGCCTCAGCCCGTACCGGGTCGCTCAGGCGGGTCATTTCGGTCAAGAGGCGGCGCAGGGATTTCAAGGTCAGCAGGCGTGAAAAGTTTTGTTTGATAATTTCAAGCAGATGCGTTGCCAGGATCTCGGGCGGTGAGACTATGGTGGCCCCGTTCAACGCCGCGTCCTCCTGATGTTTGGGCAGGATCCAACGGGCAGGCGCGCCGTAAACCGGCTCTGTCACGTCGTTGCCTTCGGGCAACAGATCGAACCCGTCCTGAACCAGAGCCAGAACCAGATCGGGGTTCAGAACGCCGCGCGCCTGTTCGACCCCCTGAACCTTGATCACATAGGTTCCGGTTGGCAGGTCGGCTCGATCAGTCAGACGAATTTCGGGCAGGATCAATCCGAAGGTGGACGCCACGTAGGTGCGCATATTGGCGATGCGGGCATCCAACCCGGTCCCGGGATTCAGCACCAGACTTACCAGATCAGGTGCGAATTCAAGGTGCACGTCATCCAGATCCAGAATATCACCAATAGCCTGCGAGAAAGGCACCTCGGTTTCGGTCGCCTGCGAATGCAATGACGGGTCCGTTTCTTTCTGCTTTTTCCGAATTCTGTAGGCCGCATATCCAAGCACAGCTGCACCGAGGATGAACGGCAGGAAAGGCAGGCCGGGCACCAGCGCAAACAGGACCATCAGAACTGCCACGGTAGACAGCGCCGCCGGATGCCGCCCGAGTTGGGAGAAAATGGCATTGTCAGTGGCACCCTGTGTTCCGCCGCGCGCCAGCAGCAATGCAGAGGCAATCGAGATGATAACAGCGGGGATCTGCGAGACCAGACCATCACCGACGGTCAGGATTGCATATGTCTCGAACGCCGAAGACACCGGCATTCCGTGCACGATCACCCCCATGACCAAACCCATAACAAGGTTCAAAAGAGTGATCAGAAGACCGGCAACGGCATCACCTTTGACAAATTTCGACGCACCGTCGAGCGAGCCGAAGAACGTTGTCTCCTGCTGTTCGCGTTCCCGCCGATCCTTGGCTTGCTGATGGTCGATGGCCCCGGCTGACATGTCGCTGTCGATGGCAAGTTGCTTGCCCGGCATCCCGTCCAAGGCAAAGCGCGCACCGACCTCGGCCATACGGGCGGCCCCTTTGGTGATGACCATGAAATTCACGATCAGCAGCACGCCGAATACAACAAGACCCAGAAAGATGCTGCCGCCCATGACGAAATTGGCGAACCCTTCGATCACGTCACCCGCTGCGTTGGGTCCGGTATGCCCCTGACCGATGATCAGTTTGGTTGACGAGACGTTCAACGACAGGCGCAACATCAGCGATGCCAAAAGAATCGTTGGGAAGGATGAGAAATCCAACGGACGCTCGATGAACAGCGTCAGCGTGAAAATCAGGATGGCAAGCGCGAAAGAGGCGGCTAGCCCGACGTCCAGCACCCAGGCGGGCATGGGCAGGATCATCATGACGATGACGGTCATCAGCGCCACTGCCAACAGGACAGTAGGTGAAAACAGGGGCCGGATGTCAAACTGGGGCACGCAGGTATCCTAATTGAAAGGGATGAATGCAGTTGTTGTGCTATTGGTCGGGACCAGAGAGCCCAGGGCAGTGGTGGCGGGTGTGGCCACTAGCATCGCAATCAAGGGCGCTGCGGCCCTTGTGAATGGATCGAGTGACTTACCAGAAAACCCGTACGAGGACGGGTTGTCCAACTGGGCCATCACTGTCTGGAACCGACCACGATAAGCCTTGGCCAGAGCATTCGTGCGGGAATGGTAGGCCCCGGCCGCAGCCGACCACGAACCAAGCTCGAAATAAAGGTCTTTCAGGAAGCGGGCAGCATAGGTCGCATTTTCATCCGGATCGAACATCGAATCGATCGAGCGGAAGGCATTGCCATGCCATCGATAATTGACCTGAAAACACCCGACGTCAAAGCTACGAGAGCCCGCTTTGAAAATATCGAAAACATAGGCCTTGGCCTCGGCCTCGGACTTGAACCAATACCCCTGGCCTTCGACATTTATAGTCCAGGGCCAGGGCTGCAACATTCCGCCAACTGTTCGCCCGGTTTCAACGCGTGTTATGGCGCGCAGTACATCCAGCGGAACATCTTCGGACAGTGATGCACGGCGCGCGGCCTGATCACAAAGCCCGCCTGTTGGCACATTGTGCATGGCGGTACCCGCCTGCGCCAACAGCACATGCAGTATCATGAAAGCAATCGGTATTCTGTGAATTGGCATTCTGCCGGTCCGGGATTCTGGTGTTCCCGGCCAAGCTAGACACCGATCGGTTTACAGAGGGTTATCGCGGCCTCAATTTCGGTCGATCCTGCGCCCGAAAACAACGCTTGTATTGGTGCGCAGGACGCCAGGGATCTTCGCCAGATCGTCCACCAGAATGTCCAGATCCTCCAGCCTCGGGGCATCTGCGGTCAGCATCAGATCGAATTCGCCATTGATCGACAGGCACAGTTTGACCTCGGGATAGGCCTCGAGCCGTTTAAGGATTCGGTTGGTTTCCTTCTGCTGCACTTCCAGCATAACGATGACCTGCACTTTAGGCGTGTCTTCCGTGGACCCAAGGCGCACGGTGTATCCCGTGATTACGCCGCGATGTTCCAGCCGACTGATCCGTTCATGCACAGTCGTGCGGGCCACACCCAGCGAGGCCGCGATCTGCGTGGTCGAGGCACGTGCATTGGCTTGCAGGGCGGCGATAATACGACGGTCAAGCTGGTCCATTGGGGCTCCGGTTTGCGGCAAGTCCGGGTTTAGATCAGATTGACGCCCTTTCTCAAGGCTCACGCGGCATGCGTGGGTGCAGATCATCGATAATGATCGGGTGCGCGTGCGGGCCTACCCCGGCCAGATGCGGATGATCGGTCGGCAGATCGGGGTGATTGTGAACAACCGGTTCCTGATCGTCACGCGGCCAAAGGCTGACTGCTACAATCACACCCGTCATGGACAGAATAGACATACTGCCGAGCGCGACAGTCGGTCCATAGACGGTCATTATCCACCCAGCCAGCGGATAAAGCACCAACCAGCAGCCATGCGACAGAGTAAACTGTGCAGCAAAGACAGCGGGGCGGTCTTCAGGATGGGCCGAACGGGTCAACAAACGACCCGAAGGCGTAAGGGTTGTAGAATACCCAAAGCCGGTAAAGGCCCAAAAAACGGCAAGGACACCCAGCGTAAGCGGGATCGTCGCGGTCAGAACCGAGGCGACGGCCATAGCGCCCGACGCAAGAATGGCTCCGGACAGCATAACCTTGCGATCCTCGATCCGATCCAGCAGGCGGGGCAGAGTGAACGCCGCAAGCATCGACCCGCCCCCAAATCCGGCCAGTGCAATGGCCACGGCGCTTTCGGACAGGCCAAGCGTGGCCCGCACGATGACCACTGTGTTGACGATCACCATCGAACTCAGCGCTGCCGCGCTCCAATTGAGTGCAAGCAGCCCACGCAGCCGGGGCGTTTTCAGGTAGATGCGAATTCCGCGTGTAGTGCGGTCATAGATTCCGCGTGGTTTGCTGGGCTTGGGCGAGGGCAGGGCGACCGAGACAACCAGAAATGCCGAGGCAACAAACCCCAGCGCTGTGCCCCAGAACAGGCTGTTGAAGCTGACCAGCAACAGAAGTGCCGCGGCAAACATCGGGCTCAGCAGGCTTTCCATGTCGTAGGCCAGACGTGACAGAGACAAAGCGCGGGTATACTCGTTTTCATCTGGTAAGACGTCCGGGATCGTCGCCTGAAAGGCGGGCGTGAACCCGGCCGAGGCGGATTGGAGCACGAAGATCAGCACATAGATTTGCCAGACCTCGGTCACGAAAGGCAGGCATACGGCGACTGCGGCGCGGATCAGGTCCAGAAAAACCAGCATTTTCCGACGGTCCAGCCGTTCGGCAAAAGCGGCGGCCAGGGGGGCCACGGTGACATAGGCCACCATCTTGATTGTCAGCGCGGTGCCCAGCACAAGGCCAGCAGCGTCTCCGGCCAGATCAAAGGCCAGCAGCCCAAGCGCGACTGTGGCCAGCCCGGTTCCGGTCAGGGCGACGATTTGGGCGGCAAACAGGTGGCGGTAGGTCCGGTTTTTTAGAATGCTCAGCATGGTTCAGAGGTATTTCGTGATGGCTTTAAAATCCTCGATCCCGCCGCTATCGCCATCAGAAGACAGGCAATGGTCGATGTGATCATGGATCAAGGCGCGCTTGGCGTTGGTGACCGCTTTTTCAACGGCAAACAGCTGTTGGGCGATGTCTGAACAGGGCGCCTGACCTTCAAGCATGGCAATGACCTTTGCCAGATGCCCGTGGGCCCGTTTCAGCCTTGCCGTGATATGCGGATGCGACTCGCGGGGTAAATTTGTCATGATGTATCCCTATCCCCCCCATGAGGATATTGTCAATCCTGTTGCGGGGATCTGCCCGTGACTTTTGGACGGCGTTGAGTTTATGGACCAAACCGCCTATCTCGGAGGCGATATCGCACAAAGGAATAATCGGGTGGCGAACCATTTGTACAAAAACGACCTGCCGGACGGGTTGGATCTGGGCCCCGTTGTGGCCATTGACTGTGAAACCATGGGTCTGAACCCACATCGTGACCGCTTGTGTGTGATTCAGATGTCGGGTGGAGACGGCAACAGCCATATCGTGCAGGTGGAAAAAGGCCAGACAGAGGCGCCGAACCTATGTGCCATGCTGGAAAACCCTGACGTACTGAAGCTGTTCCATTTCGGGCGCTTCGACATCGCCGCCCTGTACCATACCTTTGGTGCTCTGGCCGCGCCGGTCTATTGCACCAAGATCGCCAGCCGCCTGGTGCGGACCTATACCGACCGGCACGGGCTCAAGAACCTGTGTCAGGAACTCATCGGTGTCGATATTTCCAAACAGCAACAGATGAGCGACTGGGGCGCAGTCTCACTTACAGACGCTCAATTGGATTATGCTGCGTCAGACGTACTCTATCTGCATCAGCTGCGCGATGCGCTAAACATTCGTCTGGTTCGCGAGGACCGGACTGAAATGGCGCAGGCCTGTTTTGACTTCCTGCCGATGCGTGCGAAACTGGACCTTGCCGGTTGGCCCGAAACGGATATCTTTGCGCACTCATGACCGATACCGAAGCATTCCTGAGAACCGCCCGTCAGGTGGTCATAGACGAAGCCCGCGCGCTGGACGTCCTTGCCGACAGTTTGGACAAGCATTTTGCCGAAGCGGTGCAACTGATCCTTCAGGCCACCGGGCGCATCATCATCAGCGGTATCGGCAAGTCAGGCCACATAGGTCACAAGATTGCGGCCACGCTGGCCAGCACCGGAACGCCTGCCTATTTCGTGCATCCGGCAGAGGCCAGCCATGGGGATTTGGGCATGGTCTCCAAAGGTGATGTGGTTCTCGCGATCTCGAATTCGGGAGAGGCACCGGAACTTGCTAATCTGCTGGCCTTTACGCGCCGCTTTGGCATTCCGCTGATCGGATTGTCCAGCAAACCTGACAGCACATTGATGAAACAGGCCGACGTACATCTTCTGATCCCGTCGATGGGCGAGGCTTGTGGCTATGGTATGGTGCCGTCGATTTCCACGACGCTGACCCTTGCCATGGGCGATGCATTGGCGATTGCCCTTATGAAATACCGCGATTTCCGACCCGAGGATTTCCGCGCCTTCCATCCCGGCGGCAAACTGGGTGCGCAATTGAGTACGGTACAGGATTTGATGCATGTCGGAGAGGCCCTGCCTCTGGTTGCGGCGCATACTCCGATGAGCGATGCGCTGATCGAAATCAGCCAGAAGGGGTTTGGTGTTGCTGGTGTAACGGACCCGCAGGGTCAGTTGGCCGGGATCATTACAGACGGTGACTTGCGGCGCCACATGGATGGGCTGCTGAACAAAACGACCGAGCAGGTCATGACCCCCAACCCCACAACCATATCCCCGGGTGCGTTGGCGGAAGAAGCGGTAGCAATCATGAATGACCGTAAGATCACCTCGCTCTTCGTGGTTGACGAGGCGACATCAGGTCAGGCTTTGGGGCTGCTTCACATCCACGATTGCCTGCGCGTCGGTCTGGGCTGAGGGAGGCTGAAGTGGACAGATATTCCCGCATGGTGCAGTTCCTGAAGGTGCTGTTGCCGCTTGCGGCTATTGTGATGTTGTCCACGGTATTCCTGCTGTCCCGCAGCATCGAAACAAACGTTTCCGTGCCTTTCGCGCAGAAAGACATTGATGAGAGACTGGCACAACAGGTGGTAACGCGGCCGGATTACCGCGGAACGACCCGCAAGGGAGAGACCGTGCATATCGAGGCGGTGCAAGCCACGCAGGGCACCGAGGCGTCGGTTCCGACCGCGTCCGAGTTTCGCGGCCGATTTGGGCTGCTCAATGGCGGCACAATTACGCTGGATTCGAATTCCGGCCTGATCCGTCCGGATAGTGGAACAGCTACCTTTGTTGGTGACGTGGTCATCACCACGGCGGATGGGCTCAAGGTTACGACGGATCTGCTCAATACCTCGTTGGACGAAGTCCGGGGCGATACGCCGGGGCAGGTGAACGGAACCGGTCCGATCGGTAACTTTTCCGCGGGGCGTATGACCTTTGGCACTGAAAAAACGGACGGGCCGGTCCATATTGTTTTTACAGATGGTGTGAAGCTGGTATACGAGCCTGAAAAAGCAGAAAGATAACTTGTGTTCGATTTTCGATTTGTTCCTTTGTGCCTCGCCTTGATCGCGGGCGCCGCGCCCGTGACTGCGCAAGAGGCGCAGGTGGCTTTTGGGTCCGCGAATGCCGATCCGAGCCTACCGGTCGAGGTGACATCGGAAACCCTGAACGTCAATCAAGAGGACGGATCGGCCGAGTTCATTGGGAACGTTATCGTCGTGCAGGGTGACATGCGCCTGACAGCCGAACGTGTGCTGGTTATCTACAATCAGGAACGCTCGGCGATCGAGCGAATGGAAGCGACCGAGAATGTGGTTCTGGTCAGCCCGCCGGATGCAGCGGAAGGCGACTGGGCTGAATACAAGATCGGTTCGGGTGAGATTGTCATGAAGGGCAATGTCCTGCTGACACAGGGCCCCAGCATCATCAGTGGCGATCAGATGAACGCCAACCTGACTACGGGCACTGCGACCATGACCGGGCGGGTCAAAACGATCTTGCAGCAGGGAAACAACTGATGGCGCGTCCCGACCTGAAACTGACCGAGGGCAGTTCCGGGCTGCGCATCGAAAAACTGCGGAAGTCCTACAAAAAAAAGACGGTGATCCGCGATGTCTCGATGACGTTGGGCCGGTCCGAAGTGGTAGCGCTGCTGGGGCCGAACGGGTCAGGTAAGACCACAACGTTTTATTCAGTTGCGGGACTTGTATTCCCCGAGGCGGGAAAAGTCACGATAGACGGCCAGAATGTGACTACTTTGCCGATGTACCGGCGGGCGCGGATGGGGATCGGCTATCTACCGCAGGAGATGTCGATCTTTCGCGGCATGAGCGTCGAGGACAACATTGCTGCCGTTCTGGATATCACGGTCTCTCATGCGCATAAGCGCAAAGAGCGTTTGGAAGAGCTGCTGTCGGACTTCTCGATCGAACACTTGCGCCGGGCCCCGGCATTAGCGTTGTCAGGCGGCGAGCGCCGCCGGGTCGAGATCGCGCGCTGTTTGGCCGCAGACCCCAAATACCTGCTGCTGGATGAACCGTTTGCAGGCGTTGACCCGATCAGTGTCGGGGATATTCGCCATCTGGTCGCGGATCTGAAAAAACGCGGTATTGGTGTGCTGATTACCGATCACAACGTCAGGGAAACGCTGGAAATTGTCGACCGGGCCTATATCCTGCATGACGGTCAGGTTTTGATGTCCGGCACACCTGATGAGGTTGTCGAAAACGAGAATGTGCGCCGCGTCTATCTGGGCGAGAATTTCCGCATTTCATAATCTTGCGCGGAGTTGTGCCAATTGCATGGCGGAAATCGCGTATATACACATCTGTTTTGATTGACTCTTCCCTCGTCTCTTGCCTCAATTGGCTTATGGCATTTACCCGGCTCCAGTCTGGATCTCGATGTCCCTTCTTCGAAGGGCTGGAAACAAGGCAACCGCGGAAAATGTCTCGACCCCCCACCCGATAAAAACAAGCTCGTCGCGTTTCGCGGCGTCAGAATGGGTGTGAATTGTGAAGGAGATCACATGCGTTACCAAATCAGCGGAAAACAGATCGACATCGGTGCGGCGTTACAGACACACGTGCAGACCGAACTGAATGAGGTCGTGGGCAAATATGCGCAGCGGCCTACGGATGCAAACGTCGTCTTTTCCCGTTCGGCGCATGAATATGTATGCGAGACAACAGTGCACCTGTCCACTGGCCTGACGGCTCAGGCCAAAGCCCATGCAACCGAGATCTACGCGGCATTTGAGGCATGCTGTGATAAAATGGAAAAACAGTTGCGTCGTTACAAGCGTCGCCTGAAGGACCACCACAAGGATCGGGTCGAACCGGTTGAACTCTTTGGGGCGTCCTCTTATATCCTCGCTTCTAACGAATCGGAGTCGGCCGATGAACCCGAATCGCTTCAGCCAATGATTGTGGCCGAGATGGAAACAAAAATCCCATCTTTGAGCGTCGGAGAGGCCGTTATGCAAATGGAACTTGCCGGTGCGCCAGTACTGGTGTTCAGAAATGAAAACAAGGACGGATTGAATGTCGTTTATCGTCGCGATGACGGTAATATCGGCTGGATTGATCCGTAACAGGCAAGGATACGGGGCCGCGCCCGCTGATGCGGGTGCGTGCCATGGAGCGTGATCATGGAGCTTTCGAGCATACTGAAGCCCGAAGCGGTGCGTGTTTTGTCCGCGGCTTCCAGCAAGAAGCGGCTGTTTCAGGAAATCGGTGACGTCGCCGCGGCGACGCTGGGTATCGATCCTCAGGAAGCGGTTGATTTCCTGCTGGAGCGGGAAAGCCTTGGACCGACCGGTGTCGGCCATGGTGTGGCGTTGCCACATGCGCGCCTGCCCGATCTTGATTCGGTTTCAGGTGTTTTTGTCATGCTTGAGAAGCCGATCGATTTCGGTTCGGTTGATCGCCAGCCTGTGGACATTGCCTTCGCGTTGTTTGCACCGGAAGAGGCGGGCGTTGATCACCTCAAAGCTCTGGCACTGGTGTCTCGCACATTGCGGGATACTTCGGTTTGCACCAAGCTCCGGGCGAACCCTGATCCGGTAAAGCTCTATGCGATCCTGACTGAGGCGCAGTCTATGCAAGCCGCCTGATTAACAAAAAAGCCCCCGAAAACCGGGGGCTTTTTTCTTTCCGTTTGGCCGGATCAGCCGCCGGTTCCCATTTCCAGCGTCCACCAGATTTTACCACCGCCTTCCTGATGCCAGGCGAATCCCATTTGGGTGGCTTTGGCGTCCATTATGACAGCCCTCGGTCCGGGTTCCTGCATCCAGGCGGCAAGCGTTTCAGTCTCGGTCTCATAAGTTTCGGAAATGGCTTCCCCCAGAAACGTGCCGAAATAGCCAACACGCGCTGCCCGGTCGATCGGTGATGAACCGTCTGAACCAAAGTGCCAGGGCCGGTTCTGCCGCGACATATCCTTCGAATGAGTCGCCGCCGCTGCGTTCAGCTGCGCGTTCAGCTGTACGGGCTGCAATCCCTGGGCCTGACGCAAGGCATTGACCGAATCTAGCATGCGGAACTGCAGCTTTTCCGGATTGCCGCGGATCTTATATACGGTCGGCAATGGGCGACCATCAGACCCCAGGGTGGTTGAGCCAGTGTTGGTACATGCCGCAAGCGCGACAAAGCAAATCAACAGTAAAGAAACGATGCGCGTCATGTTCGACCTGATTATTGTATCACAACAGGGCATAGCGTGCCTGCTTGTTCTGAGCAAACGCGCAATGGCCACAACTTGCGTGATTCTGCCGGTTTGGTTTGCGACTGAAGCATTCTGGCCATAGAATGCCTCTGATTTCAGACTTCACCAAAACACAGGACCCGTTGTCATGGTCAAAAAGCGCATTCTTTCGCCTACCCGCAGGGGATTTCTAGCAGGGGCTACCGCCACTCTGGCGACACCTGCACTGGCGCAATATATCCCAGGCGACCCGCTACGTCCCGCGCCCGAGAGCGAACCAGCGGTTCGCCGCAACGTATCCGGGTTCCGGGCATTGGATTGGCAACCGTATTTCTCGAACACCAGAAATGGCGCCATATTGGTCGATACCGTCTCAAGAGCGCTGCATTATTGGTCGGATGATCAATCGGTGTACAAATTGTACCCGTCGTCGGTTCCGCTGACCGAAGACCTTACCCGGCGCGGGCGCACCAGTGTGATCCGCAAGGTCGAAGGCCCGAGCTGGTCTCCGACGCCGTCGATGAAAAAGCGAAATCCGGAATGGCCGGACTATATTCCTCCGGGTCCTGATAACCCATTGGGAACGCACGCTTTATATCTGAGCTGGAAGTATTATCGCATTCACGGCACCCATGATACGCGTAAAATTGGTCGCAGATCGTCGAATGGATGTATCGGCCTTTTCAACGAAGACATCGCCGAGCTGTTTTCGATGGCAAAGGTTGGCACGCAAGTGTTGCTAATATGACGACATTTTCATGTGCGAAGCCGCTTACAGGTCAAGTTGCAATTGCATTCCCGCTCTAATGCTGATTAGAAAAAACTACGAGGTAAGTCTTAGATGTGCGGCTCCGGATATTGGAACCGTGCAAATTCTGGAGGTTAATATGAAGAAACTCGTTCTCGCCGCAGCTCTGACTGCAGCAGCTTCGACTGCATATGCTGGCAACCTGAATGAGCCGGTTGTTGAAGCACCTGTTGTTGTTGAAGAAACTCAGGGTTCGTCGCAGGGCATTCTGCTGCCGCTGATCCTGCTGGTCGTTGTTGCTGCTGCTGTTGCTGCAAGCTAATCCGACACGGAATTCATGAAAAAGGCGGTGGAGCAATCCACCGCCTTTTTTAATTCCAACAGGTCTTCAAGCCTGTTGCGCGCCGAAGGGATACTGACGCGCCAGTATCAAGCCGAGCCTGACGTTCTCATGAGAAATGCGGCTTGTGTTCTGGAAACGCTTTACGCCAGCCACCCGCGCAGATTGTCTTCGATCACCTTTCCAAGTGCCGCGATATGGGCGCCGTCATCGTTAAGGCATGGAATATAGGTAAACGTCTCGCCGCCTGCTTCTTCGAAGCTCTCTTTGATTTCTTCGTTAATCTCTTCCAGCGTTTCGATGCAGTCCGCAGAAAACGCCGGGGCAATAACAGCAATGTTCTTTTTGCCTAGCTTCGCCAGGTCGGCCACGTGATCCACAGTGTAAGGTTTCAACCATTCTTCGGGGCCAAAGCGCGACTGGAAGGTCGATACCAATTGATCATCCGTCCAGCCCAATCGCTCCTTTAACAGCCTCGTCGTTTTAGCACACTGACAGTGATAGGGATCGCCCTGCTGCAAATACCGCTCGGGCATCCCATGATATGAGCAGACCAGAATGTCGGGTTTTGTTTCCATAGCCTCGTATGCACGTTCAACTGACTGTGCCAGCGCATCGATATAAATAGGTTCATCGAAATAGGCCGGAACGGTTCGCGTGGCGGGCTGCCAGGCTTCGTCCATCAGCGCGCGAAAGAACTGGTCGTTGGCGGTGGCCGTCGTTGCGCCAGCGTATTGAGGGTAAAGCGGAAAGAACAAGATGCGATCGCACCCTGCCGCTACCATCTCGCGCACTTTGGATTTGGTCGACGGGTTGCCGTAACGCATACAGAAATCGACCATGACCTGATCACCGTATCGTGCGTGCATGGCCTGGCTCAGCTTGGCAGCCTGGTCCTTGGTGATGGTCATCAGCGGGCTTTCGCCCTTTTCCTGATTCCAGATTGATTTGTATGCCTCGCCGGAACTGAATGGCCGTTTAGTCAGGATGATCGCCTGCAGAATCGGCTGCCATCTCCACTTCGGATAATCGATGACGCGCTGATCCGACAAAAACTCATTCAGATACCGACGCATCGGCCAATAGGTGTAATCGTCCGGCGTGCCCAGATTGGCCAGCAATATGCCGACGCGCCCCATCCTGATCTTGGGGTGATCCGTAGGAGCATGAGCGGGTCGCGTGGCATCAAACATATGTGGCTTCCTGAATTTCTTGCGTTAGGGCCTGAAATAAGGGGATTTGGTCGCGCGTCAATCGGGCAGTTTGCCCTCGTCGGTGCGCAAGGCGTCAGCCAAACGTGTTTGCGCCGACCCGGGACGCAGTGGCTTTGGTTGACTGTCGTGGGGGGCCCATCCCGTCAGGCAGATCAGTTCGAACGTGGCTGCCAGGCGCCCGGACCCCGTGGTGAAATGAGTCGCGTAGACGTTTTGCGCGGTTTCAAATACTGCGCGTTTGGTCGGGTGTTTCAGGCGCGCGGATAACGCATTGGCCTCACCCATATTCCGCAGATCGTGCATCAGGTGCCAGATGTCACGGTACTCAGCCGTGAGTGTCACCGAGTCTGCGACGGGCAAGGCCAGACCGGCCCGCTGCAACAAACCGCCCATGTCCCGCAGCTCGGCCATTGGAGCGATGCGGGGGCTGAGGCCACCGGTAACGTCAATCTCGGCCTGACCCAATGCCGCGCGCAATTCGTGCAGCGTTTCGCCGCCCAGACAAACAATCAGCAACAACCCATCGGGCTTAAGCGCGCGGTGGCATTGGATCAACTGACCTACCGGATCGTTTGCACAATGCAGTGTCATGGCGTGGATCACCAGATCATGTGCGCCGGGTTGCAGTGCCAGCACGTCGTTATCCGCAACGATCGAGGCTTCGGGAAAAGCGTCCGTCCAAAGCTGTGGGTAGGCCGTCACGATCGCTGCCGCCGTAAAGGTTTTGTTAACCATGGAGAGCCGATCCTGAACCTCGTCCATCGCGACGCGGTGCAGAAAAAGGGCGTCATCCTGCACGCGGTTGCGATGACGCAGAATGGCGGCACGGTCAAAAAGTGAGGGTGCAGTGGGTTCGGGCAGTTTCATAACTGGCAAGTATCGTATCGCGCAACGGATTCAAACCGCACTTGCGCTGATTTATCCACCACGTTGCATGGGGTGCGGCGACCTGACCGAGTCCGATTTTGGCCTGTGTGGCCCGTGCTGGCGGGAAACGCCATTCATTGGCGGCACGGTCTGTGAAAGTTGCGGTCTGCCCCTGATCGGAGGGCAGGACGAGTTTCGGACCGAGTGCGATGATTGCCTGAAGACCGCGCGCCCCTGGAGGGCAGGCCGCGCCGCGCTTTTGTATGACGGCAAGGCTCGGTCACTGATCCTGGCGTTGAAACATGGTGATCAGCCCGAACTGGCCCGCCCTGCCGCGCAGTGGATGGCGCAGGCAGGGCGCCCATTGCTGCGAGCGGGTATGGTGATTGCTCCGGTTCCTCTGCATTGGTCACGCTTGCTCAAAAGGCGATACAACCAGTCAGCTCTCTTGGCGCAGAACCTGGGGCGTGAGACAGGATTGAAATGCGTGCCCGATTTGTTGATTCGCAAAAAAAAGACGCCGGTGCTGGACGGCAAAACAGCAGCCGAGCGGGCACAGATCTTGGAAGACGCGATATGCCTTCAACCCCGAAATGCCCGCCATCTAACTGGCCGGAACGTCTTGCTGGTAGACGACGTGATGACGTCCGGGGCAACACTGGCCGCATGCACTCGGGTCTGTCAGGCGGCGGGGGCAAATCATATTTTTGTGTTGGCTCTGGCGCGCGTTGCTAAGAATGCCTAATTCGCCCAAGATTGCGCGAAATCCGAAGGGAACGGAAAATGAAGTCGGTAGAGATCTATACATCGCCACTGTGCGGGTATTGTCATGCAGCCAAACGCCTTCTGAAGCAGAAAGGTGTTGAGTTCAAGGAAATCGACGTGCTGATGCACCCCAAACGCAAACCTGAAATGATTCAACGTGCCGGAGGCAAACGCACGGTCCCGCAGATTTTCATCGGCACCACGCATGTCGGCGGTTGCGATGATTTGTACGAGTTGGAGCGTCAGGGCAAGCTTGACCGTCTGCTTGCGGCCTGATGAAAACCGCGCTGCTGCAAATCACCTCGTCGGACGATCCGGCTGAAAACCTCGGGATGGTACGAGGCCTGATGGCTGAAGCGGCAGAACAGGGTGCCCGCTTTGTTCTGACGCCAGAGGTTACGAATTGCGTTTCGACCAGCACCACACGGCAGCACGCGGTTTTACAACATGAAGAAGATGACATCACCTTGGCGGGCCTGCGCGAACAGGCTGCTGATCTGGGTGTATGGCTTCTGATCGGCTCGTTGGGGCTCAAGACTCATGACAATGACGGTCGTTTTGCCAACCGCTGCTTTATGATCGGACCGCAAGGTCAGATCGTGGCGCGGTATGACAAGATCCATATGTTCGATGTGCAGGTCACCGAGACCGAGACGTTCCGCGAATCAAAAAACTACCGCCCTGGCGAAAAAGCGGTCATCGCCGAAACGGATTTCGGCAAGGTTGGTCTGACAATCTGTTACGATATCCGCTTTCCATACTTGCACGCGGCGCTGGCGCAGGCGGGCGCGCGCATTCTGACCGTCCCGGCTGCGTTCTCACCGGTCACGGGCGCCGCGCATTGGGAAGCCTTGCTGCGCGCACGCGCAATCGAAACCGGGTGTTGGGTGCTGGCCCCGGCCCAGACAGGGGAACACCCGAAAACCGGTAGCAAAACACGTTATACTCACGGTCACAGCATGGTCGTCGACCCGTGGGGAAAGGTGCTGATCGACGCAGGGACCGATCCAGGCATTCACATTTTCGATTTGGATGATAGTTCTGTAACTGAGGCACGCCGACGTGTCCCTTCACTGCACCACCGCCGATCCTTCGACGGACCCTGACAGAACGGAACAATGACAGACGACACCAATGCCCTTGCGGTCACGCTGTTCAGCGAGATCCTGACCGCCGACCAGCTATTGCGGAACCGGCTTAGCCGCGTGCTGCCCAAGGGCATGGAAATCTCGCATTTCTCGGTTCTGAACCACCTGGCTTTTGTCGCGGATGAGCGCAGCCCGGCGCAGCTGGCCAACACGTTCCACGTCACCCGCGGCGCGATGACCAACACCTTGGCCAAGCTGGAATGGGCCGGATACATCCACATCCGACCCGATTGGGACGATGCCCGCCGCAAGATGGTGGCGATCAGCCCCGCCGGTAAACGCGCGCGGGATCAGGCGATTTCCTCGATTGCCCCGTTGATCAACCGCGTGGTCGGAGAGTTGGGGGACGACCGTGTTCGTTCGACACTGCCGGTGCTGCGGGATTTGCGGTTGCAGTTGGAGCAAGGTTGAGACGCAAGATCACGGCCGTGATTTTAGTCTTCTTGCCGAAGCGTGTTCCAATCGACGTGTGGCCCAATCTGTTCCAAGAATGTTGTGTCGATAAATCTATCTTTCCTCAGTTCCTTTTTGCATCGCTCTAGATACTCCTTGATGAAGCTAAACACTTCTTCGTTTGTTGCGTTCGCGGGAATGTTGAGATCTGCGGCGAGTTTATAAGTCTTGTACAAAAAGACTTTCCGTCTGGTTAAGACCGCACGTTTCTTTTCAGCGCTAAAATATTCACCAAGAACTTGTGACCCGCGAAAATAAAGCCGGATGTAGCCGATGATTTCGTTGAAATCCCACGTTCCGTACTTCAGCCGTTGATGTTCGACTCGCATTTTGCGATTCCGCGAAAGGATGTCTTCAGGAATGTCTGATCCTACAATTTCTCTCATGTCGCGATCAATCTTCGCGCTCAATTGTTGCTGGTACTTTTCTTCTTTCAAGCGATAGACCGGAACATCAAAAAATCTTTTGCCCCACATCGACAGGTTTTCCTAATTTGGTTGTCGTGACTACCTTTACCCCGGTTTCACACTTGCCGTCACATAGTTCACGCTTAAATCCCGGTCCGAAATCGACCAGCTCCACAGGATCGGGTTGAACACGAAACCCTTGCGGTCCACCGGCTCGACCCCCGCTTGGCGCAGCAGGTCGAACAACTCGTCAGGGGTGATGAACTTGTTCCAATCATGCGTGCCGCGCGGCAGCCAGCGCATTACCACCTCGGCCCCGAAAATAGCCATCGCATAAGATTTCGGGTTGCGGTTGATGGTTGAGCAGATCAGCAGCCCGCCGGGCCTGAGCAACTGCTGCGAGGCGGTCAGGAAACCCGCCGGGTCGGCCACATGCTCGACCACTTCCATGTTCAGGACCACGTCGAACTGCTCACCCGCGGCGGCCATGTCTTCGGCTGTGGTGTGGCGATAGTCGATCTGCAAACCGGACTGCTCGGCATGGATACGCGCAACAGGCAGGTTACCTCCGGCGGCATCGGCCCCGACGACCTCGGCCCCCAGACGCGCCATCGGTTCGCTCAGCAGACCACCGCCACAACCGATATCCAACAGGCGCAGACCTTCGAACGGTTTCCGCACTTTCAGATCGCGGTCGAATTCACCGGCGATCTGCTGTGTGATATAATCCAAACGGCAAGGATTCAGCATGTGCAAGGGTTTGAATTTCCCATGAGGATCCCACCATTCCGCCGCCATCGCTTCGAATTTTGCGATCTCGGATGGATCCACCGTGTTCGGATGCGCTTGCATTCCTGTCTCCGTATGCTCTTTTACGCTTAAGGACTATATAGGGCCATAATGGACAAGTACCCGGACCAAAAGCGCGCAGTTCAATATCTGTACCCGCCGATCGACCCGTTCGACCAGCGTATGGTCGATATGGGCGACGGGCACCGTATCTATGTGGAACAATGCGGTAATCCCGAAGGCATACCGGTGCTGATCCTGCATGGCGGTCCGGGTGGCGGTTGCAGCCCTGCAATGCGCCGCTACTTTGATCCGCGTGTCTACCGGGTGATTCTATTTGATCAGCGTGGGTGTGGCCGGTCTCGCCCCACGGCTTCGGTTGAAAACAACACGACATGGCATTTGGTGGCCGACATTGAACGGTTGCGCGACCTGCTCGAGATTGATGAATGGATAGCTTTTGGCGGCAGCTGGGGCGCGACCCTTGCCTTGATCTACGCGCAGTCGCATCCCGACAGGGTCAGCCGTTTGGTGCTGCGGGGCGTGTTTCTGGCAACTCAGGCTGAACTTGACTGGTTTTATGGCGGCGGAGTGGGGCGTTTCTGGCCGGAGCAGTGGCAGAAATTCACCGCGCTTTTGCCCGAGGCCGAGCTGAAGGACACCATCACCGCCTATAACAAACGCCTGTTCTCGGGGGACCGCGCGACCGAGACCCTGTATGCGCGGGCATGGTCGCACTGGGAAAATGCGCTGGCATCGATCCATACGAACGGATCAGTGGGCGAAAGTCCCGGCGAATACGCCCGTACATTTGCGCGGCTCGAGAATCACTATTTCTACAATAAGGTTTTTCTGGAAAAGGATGGGCAGATCCTAGATCAAATGGACCGGATCGCTCATATCCCGGGTCACATCGTGCAGGGGCGATACGACATGATTTGCCCGCCGCAGGCCGCCTGGTCGCTAAGCGAACGCTGGCCGAATGCCGAGATTAAGATGGTACGTCAGGCCGGTCATGCGCTTTCTGAACCCGGGATCAGCGCAGAACTGATCCGGATCATGGATCGCGTGGCGGAGGGTTTGGCGTGACACGCATCGACCGGCGTGCCTTGTTTGCTTCGGGTGCCGCAGCCGCGCTGCTTGCCGCGACTGGCGCATCCCTGGCGGACAGGCCAGAGAAGGGCGGCACGTTGCGATTGGCCGTGCCGCGCGACGACAGTCTTGAGCAGGTGGCACGCGGTGCGGTTTTCGACACGCTGACCGAGATTGCCCCGGATGGCACTTTGCGGGGCGAGCTTGCGACGGGCTGGCAAACCGACGCCGATGCGAAGGTCTGGAGCTTTGATCTGCGCAATGATGCGGTGTTCCACGACGGCGCGCCTTTGGACATCTCAGACGTTGCTACCGTGTTGGCCGAAGTCGGGTATACCGAGGCATTGACCGCCAACCGTTTGCGGCTGGAACTGGCCGAGGCAAATCCGGGCCTTCCATTCCTTTTGGCGGAAAGTCGTTTTGTCATTGCCCGCAATGGCGAAGGCGTCACGCCGCTACACAGGGCCAACGGTACGGGTTGCTACCGTGTCGAGCGCGCCGAAGACGGGCGACATTTCCTGGGTCGCCGTGTTTCGGGACATTACAAGGACGGTCAGGCCGGTTGGGTCGATGCATTCGAAGTGATCGTTATTCCCGATGCCTGTGTCCGCGCCGAGGCATTGCGCGATGGCTACGTCGATATTGCGGCTTTCCCAGATCCGTCCGAGATCCGCAGTACGCGCGGTCTTCGCTTCCATCCTTCCGAGACCGATATGGCACTGGCCGTTTCTGGGACGGTGGGATTGCCGCGGCAGATTGCCGGACGCACGGTTCTGGACGACGGTCGTATCGCTGAACGGTGGTGGATCGTGTAATTCCGGGTAACACTTCTGTCGGGGGTTGCAGACTCGGATCATCCTGCGTATATGCAGTTTCAACAGCGGCGCGTTGGACTTTCGGTCCAAGGCTCCACCGGAAAATTCGACGGGCCGCGCGCCCGTTTTTTTGTGCCCGATTGACAGGGTAGAGAACCTGATGACAAACGACCTAATAGCCAAAGCTGCCATCGACCGGCGACTTGCCGAGATCATCACCCCGGTGATCGAAGACCTGGGGTATGAGCTGGTCCGTGTCCGGCTGATGAGTGGCAAGCAGACCACGCTGCAAATCATGGCTGACAAACCTGAAGGCGGCATCGAAGTGGATGACTGCGCCGAGATTTCGAATGCGGTCAGCGCCACCCTGGATGTGGAGGACCCGATCCTCGACGCCTATACGCTTGAGGTGTCCAGCCCCGGTATCGACCGCCCCCTGACGCGCCTCAAGGATTTTGAGACTTTTGAGGGGTATGAGGCCAAGATCGAAACCTCTGAACTGATCGATGGCCGCCGCCGGTTCAAAGGGGAACTGGCCGGGATCGAAGGGGAAGAGGTTCTGATCAATATTCCCGAAGGGTCCGAGACGATCACAATCGGCCTGCAATTCGACTGGCTGAGTGATGCCAAGCTGGTCCTGACCGATGATCTGATCAAAGAAATGCTGCGCCAGCGCAAAGATGCAGGCGCCCTGAACGAAAAAGCTTTCGACGAGATTGAGACCGAAGGGTCCGAAGAGGAGACGAACTGATGGCAATTACCTCAGCCAACCAGCTGGAGCTGCTGCAGACTGCCGAGGCCGTGGCCCGCGAAAAGATGATCGACCCCGGTCTGGTTGTCGAAGCGATGGAGGAATCGCTCGCCCGCGCTGCCAAGAGCCGCTACGGTGCCGAGATGGACATTCGCGTGTCGATCGACCGCAAGACCGGCAAGGCGACATTCACCCGTGTGCGCACCGTGGTCGAGGATGACGAGCTTGAGAACTATCAGGCCGAATTCACCGTCGAACAGGCCAAACAGTACATGGAAGACCCGCAGGTCGGTGACGTTTTTGTTGAAGAAGTACCGCCGGTCGAAATGGGCCGGATCGCGGCGCAGTCCGCCAAGCAAGTGATCCTGCAAAAAGTCCGCGAAGCCGAGCGTGATCGTCAGTATGAGGAATTCAAGGATCGTGCGGGCACCATCATCAACGGTGCCGTCAAGCGCGAAGAATTCGGCAATGTTATCGTCGATCTGGGCGGTGCCGAGGCCGTTCTGCGCCGCAACGACAAGATTGGGCGCGAAAGCTATCGCCCGAATGATCGTGTGCGCGCGTATATCAAGGAAGTCCGCCGCGAAGTGCGTGGCCACCAGATCTTCCTGTCGCGTACCGCTCCGGAATTCATGGCCGAGCTGTTCAAGATGGAAGTACCGGAAATCTATGACGGTATCATCGAGGTCAAGGCCGTGGCCCGTGACCCAGGTTCACGCGCCAAGATCGCCGTAATTTCCTATGACGGCTCGATTGATCCCGTTGGCGCCTGCGTTGGTATGCGCGGCAGCCGCGTACAGGCCGTTGTGAACGAACTACAGGGTGAGAAGATTGACATCATCCCGTGGAACGAAGACCAACCGACCTTCCTGGTGAACGCGTTGCAACCTGCCGAGGTTTCGAAGGTTGTTCTGGACGAAGAAGCAGGCAAGATCGAGGTTGTGGTTCCTGAAGAGCAACTGTCTCTTGCAATCGGTCGTCGCGGTCAGAACGTGCGTCTGGCAAGCCAACTGACCGGCCTGGACATCGACATCATGACCGAAGCTGAAGAATCAGCACGCCGTCAGAAGGAATTCGAATCTCGTACCAAGCTGTTCATGGACAGTCTGGATCTGGACGAATTCTTTGCGCAGCTGCTGGTGTCCGAAGGCTTCACCAATCTCGAAGAAGTTGCCTATGTCGAGATTGATGAACTTCTGGTCATTGACGGCGTCGATGAAGGCACCGCGCAGGAACTTCAGACCCGGGCGCGTGAATTCCTGGAAGCCCAGGCCAAAGCCGCTCTGGATGCCGCGCGCGCACTGGGTGCCGAGGATAGCCTCATTGAATTCGAAGGCCTGACACCCCAGATGGTAGAGGCTCTGGCCAAGGACGATGTGAAGACGCTGGAAGACTTCGCAACCTGTGCAGACTGGGAACTGGCCGGTGGCTGGACCACAGTTGACGGTGAACGCGTCAAGGATGATGGCGTTCTGGAGCCCTTTGGCGTCACGCTCGAAGAAGCACAAGACATGGTCATGACTGCGCGTATCCTGTTGGGTTGGGTTGATCCGGCCGAGCTGGAGCAGGCGGAAGAAGACATCGACGGCGACGCAGCAGACGAGGAGGTCGAGGCCTGATCTCAGGTCTCGGGTGGCGCGTATGGGTCGCGGTGGCGTCCATAAGGATCGGTCTGACGGACCCGAACGCAAGTGCATCGCCACAGGCGAGGTTCAGCCTAAATATGGCTTGATCCGCTTTGTGACGGGGCCGGACGGTCAGGTCTTTCCGGATGTCGCGGCAAAGTTGCCGGGGCGGGGCGTTTATGTGGCGGCGGATCGTGCCGCGCTGGACAAGGCCATTGGCAAGAAACTGTTTGCGCGGGGGTTCAAGGCACAGGTGACCGTGCCTCAGGACCTGACGGCAGAGGTTGAAAAACAGATCGCGCGCCGTGTGATTGAGTTGCTCAGTCTGGCGCGCAAGTCCGGCGACGCGGTTGCCGGGTATGAAAAGGTCAAGTCGTGGCTGGACCGGGAAGAGGCTCAGGTGCTGATTCAGGCCACTGATGGATCGGGGCGCGGCAAGTCGAAGCTCAGTACGCCGCACTTAGGAAAATACATCGGTTGGCTGACGGCAGACGAATTAGGGCAAGCATTTGGGCGCCAAACGGTGATTCATGCGGCCTTGGCCTCTGGCGGACTCGCCAAACGTGTTGTAGAGGAAGCGCAGCGCCTGCGTGGCTTGCGCGAAACGGATGACGGCGGCAAGGGCCGCGCGGAAGGGTAAGAAGCTTTATGAGCGATAGTGACGGCAAAAAGACATTGGGTCTTCGTGGCGGGGCACGCCCCGGAAATGTGAAACAGAGTTTCAGCCACGGACGCACCAAGAATGTCGTGGTGGAAACCAAACGCAAGCGCGTGGTGGTCCCCAAGCCGGGCGCGGCAAAGCCGGGTGGCGGTGCCGCCCCTTCGGGTGATCCGTCGCGTCGTCCCGCAGGTATTTCCGACGCGGAAATGGCGCGCCGTATGAAAGCTTTGCAGGCTGCCAAGGCCCGCGAGATCGAAGAGGCCGCTGAACGCGAAGCCGCTGAAAAGGCACGCGAAGAAGAACGTGTGCGCCGCCGTGCGGAACAGGAAGCGAAAGAGCGCGAGCAGCGTGAAGCCGAAGAGCGCGCCCGTCAGAAAGCCGAAGACGAAGAGCGCAAGCGCGTGGAGGCTGAAGAAGAAGCCAAGCGTGCTGCTGTTGCTGCTGTCGCTTCACCGGCCCCTGAAGAAGCCAAAGCTGCACGTAGCCCGGCCAGCAAACCTGCGCCTGCAGCCGCGCCTCGCAAGCAGGATCGCGAACGCGAACAGCGCGGTCGTGGCAAGGGCCGCGAAGACAACCGTCGTTCAGGCAAGCTGACACTGGGTCAGGCCACTGGTGACGAAGGCAGCCGCCAGCGGTCGATGGCAGCGATGAAGCGCAAGCAGGAACGCGCCCGTCAGAAAGCCATGGGCGGTTCGGTCGAGCGTGAAAAGGTGATCCGCGACGTACAACTGCCTGAGGCGATCATGGTCTCGGAACTGGCCAACCGTATGGCCGAACGTGTGGCTGACGTGGTCAAATCATTGATGCAGATGGGTATGATGGTCACGCAGAACCAGACCATCGACGCTGATACTGCCGAGCTGATCATCGAAGAGTTTGGCCATAAGGTCACACGCGTCTCTGATTCGGATGTTGAGGACGTCATCAAAGAGGTCGAAGACAGCGAAGCCGATCTGAAGCCTCGTCCGCCCGTCATCACCATCATGGGTCACGTCGACCATGGGAAAACATCGCTGCTGGATGCAATCCGCGATGCGCGCGTTGTGGCTGGTGAGGCCGGTGGCATCACCCAGCATATCGGCGCCTATCAGGTGAAAACCGATGGTGGATCGACGCTGACATTCCTGGATACACCCGGCCACGCGGCGTTTACCTCGATGCGCTCGCGCGGTGCTCAGGTGACCGATATCGTGGTTCTGGTTGTCGCTGCCGATGACGCGGTCATGCCGCAGACAATCGAGGCGATCAATCACGCGAAGGCAGCCAAGGTGCCGATGATCGTGGCGATCAACAAGATCGACAAGCATGATGCAAATCCGGACAAGGTGCGCACCGATCTGTTGCAACACGAGGTGATCGTCGAGAAAATGTCGGGTGAGGTTCAGGACGTAGAAGTGTCCGCCATCACCGGTCAGGGTCTGGACGAGCTGCTGGAAGCCATCGCATTGCAGGCCGAGATTCTGGAACTGAAAGCCAACCCTGATCGCGCAGCCCAGGGTGCCGTGATCGAGGCGCAGCTGGATGTGGGCCGTGGTCCGGTCGCGACCGTTCTGGTTCAGAACGGCACGCTGCGTCAGGGCGATATCTTTGTTGTGGGTGAGCAGTACGGTAAGGTCCGTGCGTTGATCAATGACAAGGGTGAACGCGTTCAGGAAGCGGGTCCTTCGGTTCCGGTCGAGGTTCTGGGTCTCAATGGCACACCGGAAGCCGGTGACGTTCTGAACGTGACCGAGACTGAAGCACAGGCGCGCGAGATCGCCGCCTACCGCGAGCAGGCCGCCAAGGACAAACGCGCTGCCGCCGGTGCCGCTACCACCCTTGAGCAGCTGATGCAGAAGGCCAAGGAAGACGAAAGCGTCACCGAACTGCCGATTCTGATGAAAGCGGACGTGCAGGGCTCGGCTGAGGCCATCGTTCAGGCGATGGAGAAGATCGGCAACGACGAGGTACGCGTGCGCGTATTGCATTCGGGCGTGGGTGCAATCACCGAAACCGATGTCGGTCTTGCCGAGGCCTCGGGTGCTCCGATCCTGGGTTTCAACGTGCGGGCCAATGCGTCTGCCCGGAACACGGCAAACCAGAAAGGTGTCGAGATTCGCTATTACTCGGTTATCTACGATCTGGTGGACGACGTGAAAGCTGCCGCATCGGGTCTGTTGAGCGCCGAGATTCGCGAGAAGTTCATCGGTTACGCCGAAATCCGCGAAGTCTTTAAGGTCACCGGCGTTGGCAAGGTTGCCGGCTGTCTGGTTACCGAAGGTGTGGCGCGCCGTTCCGCCGGTGTCCGCCTGCTGCGCGACAACGTGGTGATTCACGAAGGCACGCTGAAAACACTGAAGCGTTTCAAGGACGAAGTGGCCGAGGTTCAGTCGGGTCAGGAATGCGGTATGGCATTCGAGAACTACGATGACATTCGCGCAGGCGACGTGATCGAAATCTTCGAGCGCGAAGAAGTCACCCGCACGCTGGACTAACCCGGCATAAGTTGAAAACGAAAAACAGCGACCCCCTTAGGCCGCTGTTTTCATTTGTCGAGGCGCTTATTTTGTTTGGGGCAGAAACGTAGCTGAATGCATGATGATATCGAAATGATGCATTCCTTGCGCGAGCATAAAGCTGACAGAGTGTCCGGACTTTCGCAGCCTTTCGGCATAGTCACGGCTTTGGCGAATGAACTCATCCGTATCCCGTTCGGCGACCGAAACATGGTATCGAGGACCGGGCCGGGGCAGATTGCGGATGGGTGACAGATCGTTGACCTCGACCGGTGTCAATTGCAGCGGATCGTTCACCGACATCAGGCTGATCGGTTCCAGGTCGTATATGCCGCTGATCAGAAGCACATCCCGCACCCGGAGCCCCGCTTTGGCAAGGGCGTCTGATGAGGTTGCCATCACCATCGCCGCCAGATGCGCGCCTGCACTGTGACCTGACAGGGTGATCCGCGACGGGTCGAACTCCAACTCCTCAGCCTGGGCCGCCAGCCACAACAACGCGTCACGGCACTCGTCGATCATGTCGCCAATCCGGGCATCGGGTGCCAGCGTGTAGTTCACAGTCGCAAAAGCTTGCCCGTGTTCCAACAGCCCCGGCGCCATCAGAGACGACTCATTCTGGCTGAGCGCCTGCCAGTACCCGCCGTGAATGAAGACGTGCAGGGGTGCCTTGTCATCGCGAGCGGGAAAGAAATCCAAAACTTGAAGGGGGCTGTCACCATAAGCCAGACTTTCCCGTACCGGAAAGTCGGCCCGCGCCTGAGCACTCAGCGCCTGATAACTGGCAAGATAGGGGCTCAGGTCGCCGCCGATCATTGTGCTGGGAGAGTACTCCCGCTCCAGATCGGATTGCGAAAATCCTCGATACAACATGTCTTAGTTCTGCCCGCTATACATCAATTCCGTACGCACGTCGTAAAGGTCGTGGAAAAACCGCAGCTCTAGCGCCTTTCGCAAAAAGGCCACGCCGCTTGAGCCACCAGTGCCAGGTTGCATCCCGATCACGCGCTCAACCGCGGTGGCATGGTCAAAGCGCCAGCGTTGAAACAAACTTTCCACATCCATCAGCTTTTCGGCCAAAGCATAAAGATCCCAGTATTTTTCAGTGTTTCGAAACACCTCCACCCAAATTTGCACCAAGCGCGAATCGCCGGAATAGGGTTGGGCGTAATCGCGTTCGATCAGATCTTTGGGCACATCGAACCCTTGGCGGGCCAACATGTGCAACACCTCGTCATAAAGCGACGGTTTGGTCAGTGCGGCATTCAGCATCTCCATCACCTCTGGGTCATGCGTATGGACCTTCAGTGTTGAGGCATCCTTGTTGCCGAGAATGAATTCGATCTGCCGATACCCGTAGCTCTGAAACCCTGACGAGCTGCCAAGAGCCTGCCGAAACGTCATATAGTCGGCAGGCGTCATGGTCAGCAGGGTTTCCCAAGCCGCAATCAACTGCCGTTGAATGGCCTTGATTCGGTCGAGGTTTTTCATGGCTGGGCCAAATTCATCCTGTTGCAGAAAACGGCGCACCTCGACCAGTTGGTGGTGCATCAGTTTCAGCCACAGTTCGCTGACCTGATGGATAATAATGAACAGCATCTCGTCCGGCTGCGCAGGGTCCTGAAAGGTCTTTTGCAGATTCAGCAGCGTTTTGAGTTGCAGAAAATCTCCATAGCTTTTGCGATGTGTCTCGGCGAAATCAGTGATCAGAGTGTCTTCGACACCTCTTTGCAACAGACGATCGTCTTTGTTCTCGCCCATCTCATGCCTCCGTTGTGCGATCCTTGCACCTGTCTAGGCGTTGAGTTCGTAACTTTCCAGCGGGTTAGGTCCAGTCAAGGACAACCTTGCCTGAGAGGCCGGATTTCATCGCGGCAAAACCATCCGCGAAATCATCAACCGCAAAGCGATGCGTGATCACGCGGGACACATCCAAGCCATTTTGCAGCATGGCGATCATCTTGTACCAGGTCTCGAACATTTCGCGACCATAGACACCCTTGATTGTGATCGCCTTGAAAACGATACGCGACCAGTCGACTGGAGATTTCCCCGGCGGTATCCCCAGCAAGGCGATTTTCCCACCCATCACAAGCGCTTCGACCATCTGGTCAAGCGCGGCTTGTGAGCCGGACATTTCAAGCCCCACATCAAAGCCTTCTTTCATTCCTAGCTGTGCGATGACATCGTGCAAATCTTGTTTGGAAACATCAACGGTCCGCACCGACGGCACGACATGTTCCGAGAGTTTCAATCGTTCAGCGTTTATGTCGGTAATCACCACGTTACGGGCACCTGCATGGCGGGCAACGGCGGCGGCCATGATGCCAATGGGTCCTGCGCCGGTGATCAGGACATCTTCGCCCAGAAGATCGAAGCTTAACGCGGTGTGTACCGCATTGCCCAGCGGATCAAGGATTGCCCCGATCTCATCCGGGATATCATCCGGTAGGGGAACAACATTGAAGGCAGGCAGTTTCAGGTATTGCGCAAACGCGCCCTGTTCATTCACCCCGATCCCGCGCGTGCCGGGGTCGAGGTGAAACTTGCCTGCGCGGCTTTGACGGCTTTCAGTGCCGATCAGATGCCCTTCGCCGGAACAGCGCTGCCCAACGTTCAGGCCGGTTACGTTGCGCCCAATCTCAACGATTTCCCCAGCGAACTCATGACCAGTGATCATCGGAACCGGAACGGTGTGAGAGGCCCACTCATCCCAGTTCCAGATGTGAATGTCGGTACCGCAAATTCCGGTCTTGTTGATCTTGATCAGCACCTCATCCGGCCCGATTTCCGGGACCGGGGCCTGTACCATCCACAACCCCTCTTCGGGTTTCGACTTTTCCAGCGCTTTCATCGTGTTGGGTCGCATCAGATCACCCCCAGTTCCTTGCCGACTTTGCCAAAGGCCGCCAGAGCGCGGTCCAGTTCGTCCCGCGTCAGGGCGGCGTTCATCTGTGTTCTGATCCGCGCCTGCCCGCGGGGAACAACAGGAAAGAAGAAGCCCGAGACATACACGCCCTCGTCAAACAGCTTGGTGGCCATCTCTTGTGCCAGCGTCGCGTCGCCCAGCATGACAGGGATGATCGGATGTTCGCCGGGCAAAACGTCAAAGCCAAGCTTTTCCAAACCGGCACGCCAGTACTTTGCGTTTCCGAACAACTGCGCGCGTAGAATGTCGCCTTCTTCGACCAGGCGGATCGCCTCAATCCCTGCGGCGACGATGGATGGCGGCAGCGAGTTCGAGAAAAGATAGGGCCGCGCCCGCTGCCGCAGCAGGTCGATCACTGGCTGCGGCCCGGCGATGTAGCCGCCGATTGCCCCCCCAAGTGCCTTGCCCAAAGTTCCAGTCAGAATGTCGACATCAACACCAAAGTGATCCGGTGTTCCTGCACCGCGCGGCCCCATGAAGCCCGTTGCATGGCAATCATCGACCATCACGATGGCGTCGTATTTGTCAGCCAGTTCGCGAATTTTCGGCAGGTTGGCCAGATAGCCATCCATCGAGAACACGCCATCGGTTGCGATCATGATGTGACGCGCGCCATCCTCGCGCGCTTGCTTCAGCCACGCTTCCAGGTCGTTCATGTCATTGTTCAGATAGCGATAGCGCTTGGCCTTGCACAGCCGCACCCCGTCAATGATCGAGGCGTGGTTCAGACTGTCCGAAATGATCGCATCTTCAGGCCCCAGCAACGGTTCGAACAGCCCGCCATTGGCATCAAAACAGGCCGCAAACAGGATCGCGTCGTCCTTGTTCAGGAACTTGGCCAACCGCTGTTCCAGTTCACGGTGAATATCCTGCGTCCCGCAGATGAACCGGACCGAGGCCATACCGAATCCTTTCGGACCCATCGCATTTGTTGCGGCCTCAATCAGCGAGGGGTGATCCGCAAGACCCAGATAGTTGTTGGCGCACAGGTTGATCACCCGTTTGCCGCCAACCGTAATCTCACCGCCCTGAGGCGAGGTGATCATTCGTTCGCGCTTATACAGCCCCTCGGATTCGATCTGCGCGAGTGTGTCCGTGATGTGGGACAGGAATGCATCTGCCATGGCGACCTCCGTTCAACTGAGTCGCACGTCTAACATAGCGGATGGATTTCCCAAATAGGGGAATTTCAATATACAGGAAAATTTTCCGTGAAGGCGGAAATCTGCTGATGTTACGCGTTCTTTACGATCAGAAACACCCGCGCTGGTTCTTTGGCCGAGATGGAATGCACGATATCCGCGGCATAGCGGGCGGTATCCCCTCGGCTCAGTTCCGACACGGCACTGCCCGATGTAACCTTGACGGCGCCTTCCAGCACGGTCAGCTGCTCACGCGCGCCGCGCGCATGGGGCTGGCTGTTCAAGGCCCCGCCTTTGTCGAACTCGATATCGTAAACCTCATGACCTCCGGCCTCTTCCGGCGGGGACAGGATGCGAATGCGGCAGTTCTGCCCCATATTGTCGATGCTGGGCACTTCGGACGCGCGCAGCACCTCGATCTGATCACTGGCTTTTGAACCTTCCAGAAGACCGGCAAAATCCACCTGTAGCGCACGGGTCAGGTTCCAGAGGGTCGAGATCGTCGGGCTACTTTCCCCGCGTTCGATCTGGCTAACCATGGATCTGGACACGCCACTCAGGTTTGCGACTGCTTCCAGCGACAGTCCTTTGGCCCGGCGTGCGTCTTTCAGGCGGGCGGGCAAAAGGTTCAGGATATCGTCTGTGTTCTCCGTCATGACGGAATCCATGCGTGTTGGGATCCCGCTTGTCAATTCCATCCGTGACGGCACGTCCTATAGGACAGGATCATGCTGCATGTGCATACTGACGACGATTCCAAGAGGAGAAAGACATGACAGACATCGTATTGTTGGATGGTGCGCGCACCGCGATTGGAACTTTTGGTGGCGCACTTGCGTCAACCGCGCCCATTGATCTGGCGACGGTGGTCACCGAAGCGGCCTTGGAGCGGTCAGGGGTAGAAGGTGCTCAAATCGGGCATGTTGTGTTTGGTCATGTCATCAACACCGAGCCTCGGGACATGTACCTGTCGCGCGTTGCCGCGATGCAGGCCGGGATTCCGAACGGCACCCCTGCGATGAATGTAAACCGACTGTGTGGTTCAGGCGCACAGGCGATCGTGTCGGCAATGCAGTCCTTGATGCTTGGCGATGCCGATTTTGCCGTGGCAGGTGGGGCAGAAAGCATGTCGCGAAGCCCTTACATTGTTCCACAGGCACGCTGGGGCGCGAAAATGGGTGATGTCACATCACTGGACATGATGCTGGGTGCGTTGAACTGCCCCTTTGGCACAGGGCACATGGGTGTGACGGCCGAGAACGTTGCCGATGAACACCAGATCAGCCGTGAACAGATGGACGAATTCGCCCTTGCCAGCCAGACCCGCGCGGCCGCCGCAATTGAAGCCGGATATTTCGAAAGTCAGATCGTGCCCGTTCAGGTGAAGGTCAAGCGGGACATGGTGGATTTCAAAGTTGATGAGCATCCCAAAGCGACGACCGCCGAAGCGCTGGCCGGGTTGCGACCTGTGTTCAAGAAAGATGGGCGTGTAACGGCAGGCAATGCCTCGGGCATCAACGATGGCGCGGCGGCGATGGTTCTGGCAACGGCGGATGCGGCGGAAAAGGCCGGGTTGAAGCCAAAAGCACGTGTAATCGGCTATGCACATGCTGGCGTGCGCCCCGAAGTCATGGGTATTGGCCCGGTACCGGCCGTGCAAAACCTGCTCAGGAAGACGGGTCTTTCGGTGGAAGATTTCGATGTGATCGAAAGCAACGAAGCATTTGCCGCGCAGGCGCTGGCCGTCAATCAGGAGCTTGGGTTGGATGCAGCGAAAGTGAACCCGAATGGAGGCGCGATAGCACTGGGGCACCCTGTAGGCGCGACGGGCGCCATCATTACCATGAAGACACTTTACGAGTTGGAGCGTACAGGCGGATCAAAAGGGTTGATCACCATGTGTATTGGCGGCGGTCAGGGGATCGCCATTGCCATCGAGCGGCTCTGATCCGGGTTTGGGCAAGGGGGGCTGTCTGCCCCCCATCGCGCAAGGCGCGATTCCCCCCGAGGATATTTTCAGCCAGATGAAGCTGCGGATCACAATCAGCCGAGTGTCGTGATCAACAGAACTATGGCTGCGCCGGCAACTGCACCGAGAGCGGCGGGCAGGATTTTTGGCAAAAGACCCGAGTTTTCCGGTTCTTCTTTGTGTGTCTGTGCAATCAACGCGTTTTCGACCAATGTCGGCAGGCGCGGACCAAAGCGTGCCAGAACCAAAGCGGTTTTGGCAAAGTCACGAAGCGCGGCGCGCGGGCCGATGGATTGTTTAATGTAATCTTCGACCACGGGGCGGGCGACTTCCCAGATATTGATGTGGTCATCCAGTGACCGGGCAACACCTTCAACCACGACCATCGTGCGCTGTAGGAGGATCAGCTCGGTACGTGTCTCCATGCCAAAACGCTCTGTCACTTCGAACAGATAGCTTAACAAACGGCCCATCGAAATATGCGAGGCATCCATACCGAAGATGGGTTCACCAACCGCACGTAGGGCGCGGGCGAATTCATCGACGTCCTGGTGTGCAGGAACGTAACCGGCTTCGAAATGCACTTCGGCCACGCGCTTGTAGTCGCGGCGGATGAAACCGAACAGGATCTCGGCATAGACCCGGCGCGTGTATTCGTCGATATGGCCCATGATACCGTAATCATAAGCGATGATGTCACCGTTGGCGGCGACCTTTAGGTTGCCCTGATGCATATCGGCGTGGAAATAGCCGTCGCGCAAGGCGTGAAGAAGGAACAGACGCAGCACACGTTCAGCCAGGTCGCGGCGATCGTGGCCTGCGGCGTCCAGTGCGTCATTTTCACCCAATGCAACACCGTCGGCCCAGCTGAGTGTCATCACGCGCCGTGCTGACAGTGACCACAAGACGGGCGGCAGCCAGAACCCTGTGTCGTCTTTTGTGTTGGCCGCGTATTCCGAGGCGGCAGCGCTTTCCAGACGCAGATCCAATTCGCCCCGAACAACGCCGTCAAAATGTTCAATGACCTCCATGGGCCTCAGACGGCGGGCACCGGGGGCGAAAAGCTGCACGATGCGAGCGGCGAAATAAAATGCATCCACATCCTTGCGAAATGCGCGCTCGATCCCCGGGCGCAGAACTTTGACGGCGACATCTTCGCCTGTGCTAACCAGTTTGGCTTTGTGGACCTGAGCGATGGATGCGGCTGCAATAGGTTCACTGAACTCAGAGAACACGTCCGCCACAGGCTGTCCAAGTTCCTTTTCAACCTCGGCCATGGCTTTTGTCCGGGAAAAAGGCGGGAGTTTGTCCTGTAGGACACGTAACTGTTCTGCCAGTTCGTTGCCGACGACATCAGGGCGGGTGGAAAGCACCTGCCCGAATTTGATATATGCCGGACCCAAAGCGGTCAGGGCGCGGGTTGCGGGTGGCATCTGCGGGTCGCCTTTGTAGCCCAGCCACTGAAACGGTTTGCCCAAAGCATGGGCGATGACGCGAAGCGGGCGCGGGGCTTCGAATGCATCCAGCACGACATTCATGGCACCGGTGCGCTCAAGCGTGGCACCCGTTCGGATCAGGCGGATGATATTATGTGGGCCACGCATGTGTCAGATTTTCCAGCCGGAATGCAGCGCGGCGATACCCATGCTGAGATTGCGGTATTTGGCGTTTTCGAAGCCAGCAGTTCGGACCATGTTCAGGAAGGTTTCCTGATCAGGAAACTTACGGATCGACTCCACCAGATACTGATAGCTGTCGTAATCATTCGCGATCAGCTTTCCCATGCGTGGAATGACATTGAAACTGTAGAGGTCATAGAGCTTTTGCAACCCGTCATTGGGAAGCTGACTGAACTCCAGCACCATCAGGCGGCCACCGGGTTTCAGCACGCGAAAGGCTTCGTTCAGGGCCTCTTGCGGGCGGGTCACGTTCCGGATGCCGAACGAGATCGTGTAGACGTCAAAGGTGTTGTCCTCGAACGGCAGGGCCATGGCATCGCCCACCACCCAGTTCAGGCTGTCGGCCATCTGGTCGGCTTCGGCGCGCTGCCGGCCTTCGACCAGCATGGGTTCTGTCAGATCAAGAACCGTGGCATGGCCATAGCCTGCACGTTTCAGAAAGCGAAAGGAAATGTCACCGGTTCCGCCCGCAACATCCAGCAAACGCTGACCGGGACGCGGAGCTAGCCAGTCCATCATCGCGTCTTTCCAGACCCGGTGGATACCCATCGACATGACATCGTTCATCACGTCATATTTCGAGGCGACCGAGTTGAACACGCCCTGCACGCGCCCGGCCTTGTCAGCCTCGCGTACGGTTTCGAACCCGAAATGAGTGGTGTTGTCGCTGTTGTCGGACATAAGCCTTGCCGTTTGTCGAATTTCGCTTCTGTTATAGGGCTCTGGAAGCGGGGCACAATGCGGCCCTTTGGAATAGGAGCCCTGTAATGCCAGAATTGCCCGAGGTCGAGACCGTAAGACGCGGCCTGAGCCTTGCGATGGAGGGAGTCGAGATCGCACGCGCCGATGTGAACCGCCCGGATCTGCGCTGGCCATTTCCCGAACGCATGGCAGAACGGCTGACCGGGCAGCGGGTGGATCGGTTAAGGCGGCGATCAAAATATATCCTGGCCGATCTCAGCAGTGGTGAGACCTTGTTGATTCATCTGGGGATGTCGGGGCGAATGACGGTGTCAGGCGATCCACTAGGTCATTTCCTGCGCGAACATCCTGCCGCTGAGAAACATGACCATGTTGTTTTTCACATGGCCAACGGGGCGCGTATCACCTTTAACGATCCTCGCCGGTTTGGAGCGATGGACCTGCTGCCCACAGCCACAGCCGAGGATCACAAGCTTCTGGCGGTTCTGGGACCAGAGCCCTTGGGCAATGATTTCCACGAGCAACACCTGATTGAGGCGTTCAAATGCAGGAATACCCCAGTCAAATCAGCCCTGCTGGATCAGGGAATCGTTGCCGGATTGGGGAATATCTATGTTTGCGAAGCGCTTTATCGCGGCAAGGTGTCGCCACGTTGCAAAGCAGGGCAAATTTCTGCGGCACGTGTCGCGTCGCTGGTTCCTATCATTCGGAAGGTGTTGCAGGACGCGATCCAAGCAGGCGGATCATCCCTGCGGGATTTCCGGCAAGCTGATGGAGAACTTGGATATTTTCAGCACAGCTTTGATGTCTACGGTCGTGAAGGAAAGCCCTGCCGGACCGAGGGTTGCAATGGTCTGATCCAGAGAATCACCCAGTCCGGTCGCTCATCCTTCTACTGTGCGCAATGCCAAAGATAGCTTGATCCAGAGAATTCGCGTGGTAAGGACTCGTAACTGAACGGAACAACCGGAAGCTTTTTTCTCATGGCTTTTGAGACGATCATCGTCGAAATCGAAGACCACGTCGCCCTAATCAAACTCGACAGACCAGATGCGTTGAATGCGCTGAACTCCCAGTTGCTGGGTGAGTTGTGTACCGCGCTGGAAGAGGCGGACAGCAACGACAAGGTGCGTTGCATCGTCATCACCGGATCGGACAAGGCCTTTGCCGCAGGCGCGGACATCAGGGAAATGTCCGAGATGAGCTTTGTCGATGTCTACACAACCAACCTTTTTGCTGATGCAAACGATCGGGTTTCGGCGATTCGCAAACCGATCATCGCCGCGGTCGCGGGCTATGCTCTGGGTGGGGGATGCGAGTTGGCAATGCTTTGCGATTTCATCATTGCTGCGGACACTGCAAAATTCGGCCAGCCTGAAATCAACCTTGGCGTCATAGCCGGGTTGGGCGGCACCCAGCGTTTGACGCGCTTTGTCGGCAAGTCCAAGGCGATGGACATGAACCTGACTGGGCGGTTCATGGACGCGGACGAAGCCGAGCGCTCTGGTTTGGTCAGCCGGGTCGTACCGGCTAAGAAGCTGATCGAAGAAGCCGTCGGCGCGGCGCAAAAAATAGCCGAGAAATCGGCACTTACGGCAGCGGCGGCAAAAGAAGCGGTCAATCGCAGCTACGAGCTTCCGCTGAGTGAAGGTATGCTGTTTGAGCGTCGGGTCTTCCATTCCATGTTTGCCACCGAAGACCAGAAAGAGGGCATGGCGGCGTTTCTTGAAAAGCGGGCTGCGCAGTTTCGCGACAAGTAAATCGCAAGAGATTAATGAAAGGCGGGTGTTGCCCGCCTTTTCTTTGCCGGGTCTGTGAGATCCAAGAATCGGCTTGGCAATCCTTAAAATGTTCGGTAATGAGCGCCGCAATACATGCGCGTGCGGCCCGCTTGGCCCGACTCACACTCGTGATTTCTGATCCGGTGCGGAAATATCCGTGGCGCGCAACCCTAGATAACCGTACCGAACGAAGGTCAGAGACACATGGCAAATTCGCCCCAGGCAAAGAAACGCGCCCGTCAGAACGAGAAGCGTTTCGCTGTTAACAAAGCGCGTCGTTCGCGCATCCGCACCTATCTGCGTAAAGTCGAAGAAGCGATTGCATCCGGTGACAAAGATGCGGCAACCGCAGCACTGCGCGCCGCCCAGCCTGAGCTGATGCGCGGCGTCACCAAAGGCGTGTTCCACAAGAACACTGCCGCGCGTAAAATGTCGCGCCTGTCGGCCCGGGTCAAAGCTCTGGGCTAAAGCCTGCAGGTTACCTTAGGTCAAGTCAGCAAGGCTGAACTAATGTCAAAGGCGCTGCGCATTGCGGCGCCTTTTTTCGTGTTGCCGGAATACCGCGCCTTCACGAAACCGAGAGATTCTTTCGACCAAAGACCCGAGTCAATAT
This sequence comes from Ruegeria sp. AF3, assembly GCF_056536285.1. Lineage (NCBI taxonomy): Bacteria > Pseudomonadati > Pseudomonadota > Alphaproteobacteria > Rhodobacterales > Roseobacteraceae > Ruegeria > Ruegeria sp. AF3. Next base: position 2,121,999 of record NZ_JBQFJM010000001.1, read on the forward strand.
CAGAGTTTCGTTGCCGCGCCCCATTTCAAGTTGCTACCACTGATGTCAGCGATTCACTCGCTTGGGGGGACAGGCTGTTTACTCGATCGGACTGACGGGCATCAGATCGATCAGGAAACATTCGTCGACGACTGGCGCAAGCTGGGCTGCCGATCTGCCGCGAAGTCCGGATTATCCGGGATTCTCGGCCCTGTCTGAAAATTGAGATTGTGACGTGCAGCCCGAGTTTCGGGACGCTCATTTATTGTTGAGCGTCGAAAATCCGGGTGCACCGAACTTTCAGGGGCAATCCCGCCAAGCCGTTAGGTTTGGCGACAGGTTCCCTTTGGGCGTGTGAATACAAGACCGGGCAACCGGCTTCGTATGATAAGGCCGACAGGCCAATAAGAATGGGATGCGTGAGGCGCTGAATGACACAAGAGAAATGGGGACTACTGCGTAACAAATTGCTGAAGGCTGTCGGTCGGAATAATTACACCACATGGATCGAGCCTCTGGAATTTAAAGAGCTGCAGGATGGTGTGGCGGTTTTTTCCGTGCCAACGAACTTTATGGGGAACTACGTTAGCCAGAATTTTGCGGACCTCATCTTGTACGAGCTGAATACGGCTGGGGAAACCGTTCAGCGTCTGGACTTCCGTGTTGCTGCCAACTCGCCCGCGCGTCCCAAGCCCGCAGCCAAGGTGGTCACCGAAACTCAGCCAGAGCCGGTACCCTTAGCGGCGACGGATAGTGCGCAGAACGCTTTGGAGTCGTTGCAGGCCGCGCCGCTCGATTCACGTTTCACCTTTGACAGTTTTGTGGTGGGTAAACCCAACGAGCTGGCCCATGCTGCCGCGCGCCGTGTGTCCGAAGGCGGCCCGGTAACATTCAACCCGCTTGTTCTGTATGGTGGAGTGGGTCTGGGTAAGACCCACCTGATGCACGCAATTGCCTGGGAGCTGAAAACCAAGCATCCGCAACTGAATGTCCTGTACCTGTCAGCCGAACAGTTCATGTATCGCTTCGTGCAGGCCCTGCGGGAACGCCGGATGATGGATTTCAAACATTTGTTCCGTTCGGTGGATGTGCTGATGGTCGATGACGTGCAGTTCATTGCCGGAAAGGATTCTACTCAGGAAGAGTTTTTCCATACGTTCAATGCGCTGGTGGATCAGAACAAGCAGATCATCATCTCGGCCGACCGCGCCCCAGGCGAAATCAAGGATCTGGAAGATCGCGTAAAGTCCCGCCTTCAATGTGGTTTGGTCGTTGACCTGCATCCGACCGACTATGAATTGCGTCTGGGCATTCTTCAGAACAAGGTCCAGCAATATAGCGGTTCCTATCCCGACCTGACGATTGCAGATGGCGTCCTTGAATTTTTGGCTCATCGTATCTCGACCAATGTCCGCGTGCTGGAAGGTGCTCTGACACGTCTGTTTGCCTTTGCCTCGTTGGTTGGACGCGAGATCGACATGGAGCTGACGCAGGATTGTCTGGCAGATGTCCTGCGCGCATCCGAGCGTAAGATCACGGTTGAAGAGATTCAGCGGAAAGTATCCGAATACTACAACATCCGCATGTCCGATATCATCGGTCCCAAGCGCCTGCGATCCTACGCGCGCCCCCGTCAGGTGGCGATGTATCTGTGCAAGCAGCTGACCAGCCGGTCGCTGCCAGAGATCGGCCGCCGGTTTGGCGGGCGCGACCACACCACGGTCATGCATGGCGTTAAGCGCATTGAAGAGCTGAAACTGACCGATGGTCAGATCGCTGAAGACGTGGAGATGCTGCGCCGTTCTCTCGAAGCCTGAACCGGGCCAGTAGTGCTAAGGAACGCTCCGGACTTCTGTGCCGGGGCGTTTTTTGTGCGTAAGAATCCACGGTTGCACCAGAACTGAGGCGTGTGGGGCACGCCGCACTTGACGGTTGGTGCATTCCAACCCAGAAATCCGTAAAAAATCCTTGTGCCTCGGGGTGGAACCGCTAACGTGCCAGTCCCGCCCATGTCGGTACGCAAGTCAGAGGAATTGAGGGTATGAAGATCAGCATTGAACGCGGCACCCTTCTTAAAGCCGTTTCGCAGGCTCAGTCCGTTGTAGAACGTCGCAATACCATTCCTATACTTGCCAATGTCCTGATCGAGGCCGAAGGCGATCAGGTCCAGTTCCGTGCTACCGATCTGGATATCGAAGTGGTCGATAAGGCACCCGCACAGGTCGAAAAGGCGGGCGCGACGACCGTCGCGGCAACAACCCTGCATGAGATTGTGCGCAAACTGCCGGACGGTGCGCTGGTGACATTGACTGCTGACAGCGCCGCAGGACGGCTGACAGTTGAAGCGGGTCGGTCGAATTTTTCGCTGGCGACACTGCCAAAAGAAGATTTTCCGATGATGGCGTCCTCGGAATATCAATCGAATTTCAGCGCGTCGGCAGCATTGCTGCGCCGGTTGTTCGACAAGTCAAAATTCGCCATCTCGACCGAAGAGACCCGGTACTATCTGAACGGTGTGTACATGCATGTGGCAGATGGGTCCGAGGGTGGAAAAGTGTTGCGTTGTGTGGCCACCGATGGCCACCGGCTTGCGAGAATTGACGCAGATTTGCCGGATGGCGCGGCGGATATGCCCGGCGTGATCGTGCCTCGCAAAACAGTGGGCGAGTTGCGCAAGCTGTTGGATGACGACGAGATGGATATCGCCGTTTCGGTCAGTGAAACCAAGGTACGCTTTGCCACGCCGGATATCACGCTGACGTCGAAGGTTATTGACGGCACCTTCCCCGACTACACACGTGTTATCCCACAAGGAAATACCCGCAAGCTTGAAGTGGATGCCGCTGAATTCGCGCAGGCCGTAGATCGCGTGGCGACTGTTTCGTCGGAACGGTCGCGGGCAGTGAAGTTGCAATTGGAAGGCGACAAGCTGATCTTGTCGGTGAACGCACCTGACAGTGGCGCCGCCGAGGAAGAACTGGCTGTCGCTTACGGGGATGAGCGGTTGGAGATCGGGTTCAACGCCAAATACCTGTTGGAGATTGCGTCTCAGGTGGATCGTGAGAATGCAGTATTCCTGTTCAACTCAGCTGGTGACCCGACATTGATGCGTGAAGGCAACGATCTGAGCGCTGTATACGTCGTCATGCCGATGCGCGTCTGATCGCGCGGATGCGATGCCTCCGGCGGGAGTATTTTTGAAAAGATGAAGGGAGGGGTCATGGGATTGGCCCTGACCGAGCTTACGGTCTCGCATTTTCGATCTCACAAGCTGGCGCGGTTGTCTCTGGACGGCCGGCCGGTTGCCATTCACGGGCCGAACGGGGCCGGGAAGACCAATATTCTTGAAGCGGTGTCGCTGTTTTCGCCCGGTCGCGGGATGCGGCGGGCGAGCGCGGCCGAGATGACCCGGCGGCCCGAGGCGTTGGGTTGGAAACTGTCCGGGTTGCTGGACGCTCAGGGGCAGCGGTTTGAGATCGAAACCTGGTCCGAGGTCGGCGCGGCGCGACAGGTTCGAATTGATGGCAAGTCGGCGACCCAGATCGATCTGGGGAAACTTGCGCGGGTTGTCTGGCTGACCCCGTCCATGGACCGTCTGTGGATTGAAGGGGCTGAGGGACGCCGTCGGTTTTTGGACCGTATCGCGCTGAGTTTTGACCCGGCCCACGCTGAAACATCGCTGATTTATGAAAAAGCGATGCGCGAACGTAACCGTCTGCTGAAAGAGCAGATCAGGGATGCGCATTGGTACGCCGCGCTTGAAGGGCAGTTGGCCGAGACGGGGCACCGCATCCATACCGCGCGGTTGAGGTCGCTGGATCTTCTGCGGGCGGCGCAGGACCGGGCGGAAACAGTCTTTCCTTCTGCCGAACTGGAGTTGGTGCAAACCGAAGGCGCAATGCCCGAGACGGCGGAAGATTTGCGAGACGCGTTGAGCGAGAGCCGGTTCAGGGATCTGGCAGCGGGCCGAACCCTGGTGGGGCCGCATCGGTCCGACCTGTACGGTGTGTTCGCGGCCAAGGGCGTGCCGGCACGGGAGTGTTCCACTGGTGAGCAGAAAGCGCTCTTGGTGTCGCTGATCCTGTCCAATGCGCGGGCGCTGGCGGCGATGCTGGGCGCACCTCCGATCGTTCTGCTGGATGAGGTGGCCGCGCATCTGGATGCTGGGCGGCGCGCAGCGCTTTATGACGAGATTTGCGCGCTGGGCGCTCAGGCCTGGATGACGGGTACCGGGCCCGAACTGTTTGCGGAAATGGGCGACCGGGCCCAGACGCTGATCGTTACCGACAGCGATCAGGGCTCGGTCGTGACCGCTTAGGCCGGTTCACTGACTTTGCGTTCCCACAGAAAGCCGCGCATAACCTCGTCCACCGGGGTTTTGGCCATGTGGTTGACGTAGTTCGACATGGTTTTCTGGGCCAGACCAAGCACGACATCCAGAACCGCGCGGTGTGAATAGCCCGCGTCAAAGAACGCCTGAAGCTGGTCGTCGGTCGGGTTGCCGCGGGTTTCCATCACTTGCAGGGTGAAGGTGCGCAGTGCTTCGAGTTTGGCTGAAGGCAACGGAGTTTCGTTACGCAGGGCGTCCGATATCTCGTCCGAGATCTTCATCATCTTGGCGATCCCGGTGTGGGCGGGCACGCAGTAGTGGCATTCGTTTTCCACATTGATGGTCTGCCAGACGACGTTTTTCTCATCATTGTCGAAATCAGTTTGCAGGAACAGGCCGTGCAGAACCTGATAGCCTTCCAGATGCTGAGGGCTTTCGGCCATGACCTTATGCAGGCCGGGCAAGCGACCAAAAGCGGCCTGAGACTTTTGCAGCAGCGGTTTGGACGCTTCAGGCGCGGTTTCGAGGTCGTGAGACGGGAAATTGGCCATGTCGGAACTCCTGTTTCTGGCGCGATGGGTCGTATTTAGGGTTTCTTGAGTGAACGCCCAAGTATATACTTGAGTGAATGTTCAAAAATTGGTGATGCTGATGCCCCGCAAACCCGCATACGATCGTGACGTGTTGATCGCGAAGGCGAAGGATATCTTCTGGCGTCAGGGCTGGGCTGGTACATCGCTGAAGGATCTGGAGCGGGAACTGAAGCTGAAGCCTGGCAGTTTTTATGCGGCGTTCGGGTCGAAAGATGCGCTCTATGCGCTGACGCTGGAGAGTTATACGCAAGAAGGTGTGGCGCGCTTAAAGGCCCTGGCAGAGAGACTGGGTCCGAAGGAGGCGCTGAAAGCGCAGCCCCGATTGGTGATCGAAGCGGTCGAGACCCCGGCAAAGGCCTGCATGTTGGCAAAGACATATGCCGAGTTGAAGGCGAAGGATCATGACCTTGCGGATCAGGCGGCGCATCACATGGCGGAAATGAAAGGCTGTTTCGCTGATCTGTTTCGCAGGGCTCAGGATGCCAGTGAAATCGGGGCGGGACATGATCCGGATCGACTGGCGGCACGGTATCAGTCGGACATTCTCGGGCTGCGATTGTCGGCCGAGCGCAAGGATGTCGATGCGTTGGAAATTGCCGCGGATATCGCTTCTGATATCGATCGTTTGTGATCCCTGTTTCGGGCAGTAAAAAACGATCCGGAACAACACAAAATATTGGGGGATGACGTGACAATCCCTACCAGAAAACGTATAAGTTACCAAAATAATATAGGTACTGACTGAATGTCCGAAGACGCACAGGCCCCCCAAGAATACGGCGCAGATTCTATCAAGGTTCTCAAAGGCTTGGAGGCGGTTCGCAAACGCCCCGGCATGTATATTGGGGACACGGATGATGGCTCGGGTCTGCACCATATGGTGTATGAGGTTGTCGACAACGGGATTGACGAGGCTTTGGCGGGTCATGCCGACCATGTGACGGTGAAAATTCACGCCGATTCCAGTGTTTCGGTCAGCGACAATGGACGCGGTATTCCGGTGGACATCCACCCGGAAGAAGGCGTGTCGGCGGCCGAGGTCATCATGACCCAGCTGCACGCCGGTGGGAAATTCGACAGCAACTCGTACAAGGTTTCGGGCGGCCTGCACGGTGTGGGTGTTTCCGTGGTGAACGCGCTTTCGGATTGGCTGGAACTGCGCGTCTGGCGCAATGGCAAAGAGCACATCGCGCGATTTGAAGGTGGCGAAACCGTTGAGCACCTGAAGGTTGTCGGCGAATGCGGGGACCGGACAGGAACAGAGGTGCGGTTTCTGGCTTCGACCGACACATTCTCGAACCTTGAATACTCATTCGAGACATTGGAAAAACGCCTGCGCGAACTGGCTTTCCTGAATTCGGGCGTTCGGATCATCCTGATTGACGAGCGTCCGGCGGAACGGCTGGAAACCGAGCTGTTCTATGAAGGTGGGGTCAAGGAGTTCGTCAAGTACCTCGACCGGTCCAAAACCCCTGCCATGTCCGAGCCGATCTATATCAAGGGCGAGCGCGACGATATCGGTGTGGAAATCGCAATGTGGTGGAATGACAGCTATCACGAGTCTGTACTGCCCTTTACCAACAATATTCCTCAGCGCGATGGCGGTTCCCATGTGGCGGGTTTCCGTGGTGCCCTAACCCGGACGATCAACAACTACGCGCAGTCCAGCGGGATCGCGAAAAAGGAAAAGGTCAGCTTTACCGGTGATGACGCGCGCGAAGGTCTGACCTGTGTGCTGTCGGTCAAAGTGCCTGATCCGAAATTCTCGTCGCAAACCAAAGACAAGCTGGTCAGTTCCGAGGTTCGCCCAGCGGTCGAGGGTCTGATGAACGAAAAACTTGCCGAGTGGTTCGAAGAAAACCCGACCGAGGCCAAGGCGATCGTCGGCAAGATCATCGAAGCTGCACTGGCGCGCGAGGCCGCGCGCAAGGCGCGTGAACTGACCCGCCGCAAAACGGCAATGGATGTGAACTATCTGGCGGGGAAGCTGAAGGATTGTTCCGAAAAAGACCCGTCCAAAACCGAAGTCTTCCTTGTCGAGGGTGATTCAGCCGGAGGGTCGGCGCAAACGGGCCGTGACCGGCTGACACAAGCGGTTCTGCCTCTGCGCGGTAAGATCCTGAACGTGGAACGCGCGCGGTTTGACAGGATGTTGTCCTCGCAAGAGATCGGTAATCTTGTCATGGCTCTGGGCACGGGTATCGGCCGTGATGAGTTCAATATTGAAAAGTTGCGTTACCACAAGATTGTCATCATGACCGATGCGGATGTGGACGGTGCGCACATCCGGACTCTGCTGCTGACGTTCTTCTACCGGCAAATGCCTGAGCTGATCGAAGGTGGGTATCTTTATATTGCGCAGCCGCCGCTTTATAAGGTTTCGCGTGGAAAATCAGAGGTTTATCTGAAAGATCAGGCGGCTCTGGACGATTATCTGGTCAACCAGGGGATCGAGGGCGCCGTGCTGAAACTGGGTTCGGGTGAAGAGATCACCGGGCAGGACCTGGCCCGCGTGGTGGACGAAGCGCGCCAGTTGAAACGCGTTCTGGACGCCTTCCCGACGCACTACCCGCGCCACATCCTGGAACAGGCCGCCGTTGCAGGTGCCTTTGTGCCGGGTGCGGTGGACGCAGACCTGCAAGGGGTGGCTGACAAGGTTGCCGCCCGTCTGGACCTGATCGCGCTGGAGTATGAGCGTGGCTGGCAGGGCCGGATCACACAGGATCACGGAATTCGGCTGGCCCGCATTCTGCGTGGTGTCGAAGAGGTTCGCACCTTGGACGGCCCGATGTTGCGGTCGGGAGAAGCGCGCAAAACAGGCAACTTCACGCAAAGCCTGCAAGAGGTCTACAACACTTCGGCCACGTTGATCCGCCGTGATCGTAGCCAATTGATCCACGGTCCGCTGGACCTGTTGCGCGCCATTCTGGAAGAAGGGGAAAAGGGCCTGTCCTTGCAGCGCTACAAAGGTCTGGGAGAGATGAACCCCGGCCAGCTTTGGGAAACGACTTTGGACCCGGATGCACGCACGCTGCTGCAAGTGCGCGTTGACGATATGGTGGAAGCTGACGATCTGTTCACCAAGCTAATGGGTGATGTTGTCGAACCTCGTCGAGAATTTATCCAGAAAAACGCACTGAGCGTCGAGAATCTGGATTTCTGACGGTTTGTAGGTTTGCGCATAACACTTCGCGCACCCCATAAGTTTGCGTAGTTTGCCCATAGTTTTGCGCTGCGCGATTGTCTGCCCTAGCGGTGAATTCAATCAGTTTTTGGCGTAGTCGTTGCTGTTATGGTCCTTTGCGTTGCTCAATCCCGCAAAGGGCCTCCCTAAGGAACCTTGGGTTCCATGCGGCCTTTTTGCTTGGATTCTCGCGAAGGTCTGCGACGCGCAGAAAGCAGACTTCGCAAAGTCTCCGTTCAAAGTTTCGCCTGCCTAACCTGACCGGCCCGGAGCCGCCGTACGTTCAGGCGTATCAAGCTACCGCGCAGCTTCAGGAAAGCAGTCATTGAAGTGTCTGCTCAAGCTACCTACTGGTTTGCGCAAAATAACTGCAAACTTGTCAACGATTTGCCGGGGAGTTCTTGTCACAGCTAGTACTCTGATTCATTGCTGAGCACAGCGTGCAGGTCAAAAACGATTGTTCGGGGTTACGTCTGGTGAACAAGGATCGACGTGACCGTCTGCACCTGCCATAAACTGTTCATTCAATTTAGTGGCGAGTATTTTGCGAATGGGCATTGATAGGGCCGAGGTAAAGAAATTTCTTAGAAATTGGGCAAACACTGAATCGAAACCCCACTTTGCGGTTTTGGTCGAAGGGCGTTGGGGCTGCGGGAAAACTCATTTTGTATTGCAGTTGTTAGAAGATGAGTCGTTCACAGACCGCAAACCCATCTACCTTTCGGTGTTTGGTATCCCCGACGTCCAGTCATTGGAGACCAACCTCTTTTATGCAAGTGCCGGTTCTCTCACGAAAACACTACACAAGGGGGCGGGCCTTGCTGGATCTATCTTCAGCGGTGCACTTACACTTGGATCAGGAGGCATTTTTGGGAGTACAGCAAACCTGAACAAAATCGTTGATGCGGTGACTTCGCAACTGGAACAATCATCGACGAACATGGACGGAGCACTTTTGGTTCTGGATGATTTAGAACGCTGCCAAATCCCCATGTCGGAACTATTGGGCGTTGTGAATCGATTCGTAGAGCATGGTGATACTCGTGTAATTCTTTTAGCGAATACAGACGGTTTGAAAGATGATCACTTTATTGCATTTAGAGAAAAGATAGTCGGGCATTCATTTTTTTTGGAAAGCGACCCCGACAGCGCATTAGCGTCGTTCGTCGGGGAAATCGGACAGTCCGACGTTCGTGGGCTGCTTGAATATTATGAACAGGACATCCGTGAACTCTACAACAAGTCTGGTTTCCACAACCTTCGAGCTTTGCGTCAGTTCGTTTGGCAGTTGGCTACTGTACTTGAGCGTATGAACGAAGACTATCGTAAGAACGACGAGTTAGTTCGGAATCTTATCGTTCAGTTCTTTATCTTCTTCATAGAGTTCAAACTCGATCTCGCTGATGAATCAGCGTCTCTAACACCCTTGGATTTGTTGGGGCAATATGACGAGGGCAAAGATGAAGTTCGCCATGTCTATGAGTTCTCATTTGATAAAGACAAAGAGCCAACCCCCAAAAAACGTATCTTCAACAAATACGAGCAGCATAACGGAATAAGAACCGTCTGTTGATTTCCGCTGAGAAGTGACCCGGTATTTTCACCGAGATTTGACCCACCTGAGAACGGCGGTGAGAAAGTCGACCACGGTAGCGGCGGGATGACCCTGCTGCGGGCGGCGTTAAAGTCGTCCATCTTTGCCCTTCTTTTCGTAACGGAGGGGGGGCGGGAGGGTCTTTTCCGTGGATTTGTATCGTAAAGTGCGTCTGGCCTGTGCCGAGGGCATGAGCCAGCGAGAAGCGGCCCGGCATTTCGGGATATCTCGTGACAGCGTTCGCAAGATTTTGGCGTTTTCGGTCCCGCCCGGCTACCGGCGGTCAGCACCGATCCGGCGGCCCAAGCTGGATGGGTTCACCGGGATCATCGATCAATGGCTGTCAGAAGATCGGCAGCGACCGCGCAAACAGCGGCATACGGCCAAGCGGATCTTCGAACGCCTGCGCGATGAGCATGGCTTCGAGGGTGGTTACACCATCATCAAGGATTATGTTCGGGAACACGGTCGACGGCATCGCGAGATGTTCGTGCCGCTTAACCATGCACCCGGCCATGCTCAGGCCGACTTCGGCGAAGCGATTGTTGTGATCGGTGGCATTGAACAGAAGGCCCACTTCTTTGCCTTGGATCTGCCGCACAGCGACGCCTGCTACGTCCGGACCTATCCGGCGGCGACCGCAGAGGCCTGGATGGATGGCCACGTCCATGCCTTTGGGTTTTTCGGGGCGGCTCCGCAGTCGATCCTGTACGACAACGACCGGTGCCTTGTGGCGAAGATCGAGCCCGACGGAACTCGCAGACGCGCGCGGCTGTTCAGCGAGATGCTGTCCCACTACGTGATCCGGGACCGCTACGGGCGTCCCGGCAAGGGCAACGACAAGGGGTCCGTCGAAGGGCTGGTTGGCTATTCCCGGCGCAACTTCATGGTGCCGGTCCCGAGTTTTCCGACTTGGGATGCCTTCAACAACTGGCTCGAAGAGCAGTGCCGTAAGCGCCAAAACGACAAGCTGCGCGGGCACAATGAGACGATTGGAGAGCGACTTCAACGCGATCTGGAGATCACGGCGCCGCTTCCCGCCCGGTCTTTCGAAGCCTGTGACCAGGCAACGGGTCGGGTCAGTTCGCTCGCGTTGGTACGTTACAAGACCAATGATTATTCCGTACCGGTTGCCTTTGGACACCGCGATGTCTGGATCCGCGCCTATGTCGACCGACTGGTGATCGGATGTGGCGGCGAGGTCATCGTGCGGCATGTTCGCAGCTACAACCGCGAGGACATGGTCTTCGATCCGGTTCATTACCTGCCGCTGATTGAGAAGAAGATAAACGCTTTCGAACAGGCAGCTCCGCTGGCCGGATGGGAGCTTCCCAAGGCGTTTGATACTCTTCAGAAGCTAATGGAGGCACGCATGCTGAAAGCCGGACGGCGCGAATACGTGCAGGTCCTACGGCTGCTCGAAAGCTTCGAGATGGAGGAGGTTCATGCTGCCGTGAAGACGGCTCTCCAGATGGGTGCGATCAGTTTTGATGCCGTGAAGCATCTGGTGCTGTGTCGGGTGGAGCGGCGGCCGCCGAGGCTCGATCTGGATGTCTACCCGTTCCTGCCGCGGGCCAAGGTGGCGACGACATCTCCGGCCAGCTACATGTGCCTGACAACAGGTGCCTCGACATGACGGAGACACCACAGATCCTGCTGAACCACCAACTCAAGAAGCTGAAGCTGCCGACCATCCTGCGGGAATACGACAAACAGGCTCGGCTGTGTGCCTCCGAGGGCCGCGACCATGTCCAGTTCCTGGCCCGTCTGATCGAGCTCGAGCTCATCGACCGGGAGCGGCGGATGATCGAACGCCGGATCAAGGCCGCGAAATTCCCGGCGACCAAGAGCCTTGATAGCTTCGATTTTGCCGCGATCCCTTCTTTGAACAAGATGCAGGTCCTGGAGTTGGCGCGTGGTGAATGGATCGACCGCGGAGAGAACGTCATCGCTCTCGGCCCCAGCGGCACCGGTAAGACCCACGTGGCGCTCGGCCTCGGTCTGGCCGCCTGCCAGAAAGGCCTGGCGGTTCGCTTTACTACTGCCGCGGCCATCGTGCACGAGTTGATGGAAGCCCGCGACGAGCGCCAGCTCCTGCGCCTTCAAAAGCAACTCGTGAAGCAGAAGCTCCTGATCATCGACGAGTTGGGCTTCGTGCCCCTCAGCAAAACCGGCGCCGAACTGTTGTTCGAACTGATCTCTCAGCGATACGAGCGCGGCTCGATCCTGATCACCTCGAACCTGCCCTTCGATGAATGGACCGAAACATTCGGATCGGAGCGCCTCACTGGTGCCTTGCTCGACCGGCTGACCCACCACGTCAGCATTCTGGAGATGAACGGAGAAAGCTATCGCCTGGCACAGAGCAGGGCCCGGCAGAACTCCTAAGGCACAGAAGAGATTGGTCCTGACGGACCAAGACGCCTTGGCAACCACCAGCTATTTGGGAGCGCGTTTGCCAAGGCGCCGGTCACCCAAACAGTGGACGACTTTTGCTCCGCCCAATGGCAGACTTTCTCACCGCCGTTGACAATTATAAGAGTAACTTACGAAGAAGTCTCGGAGCCCAATCAAATTGCGCAAAGCCTTCTTGATCGAAAAACCGACATGGCTTTATTACCCGCTCTGCTCTTCCCAGGAATAGGAGAGGATCCAAGTTTAAACATTTCAACCCTGGCGTCTCAACCCGGTCTCACACGTTCTCCAGAAGAAACATTTTTACTTGAGGACTCAGTTTTCGGTGATGCTGTGGCAATGGAGTTGGGAGCAAAAGGTTTCGTTTTCTTGTCATTCTGGAACACAATCAATAGATCTTTGTGGTCGCCAAAAAGGTTCGGCGAAGGTGGGCTGAGCACATTGGAGGGTGCAAAAGTCCGAACATTCAGCGAGAGGTCAGAACAAACGCTTTTGCAGCTTTCCGTTGAGCCGATCTTTGGTCCTGGCGGATCAGTTTTTGATGAACTTCGAGCGGGAAACATTGACGCTGCGGAATTGGCCTTCAACGCTGAGTTTTCGGAGCAGTTTCAGAGCGCATTTCGCGGTGGAAGTGTAGTTGCGAACACTGACCAAAGAAGTGGGTTTCTACTTGCCAATCTGGAGTTTTGGCTCAGCATCACAGAGGCTGAGCGGCAGGCCATCGACGAGGCTGTTGAAGAGTCGAAGACTTCGGCTAGAGAGGTTGTACAATCCGAATTCGAGACAGCTCGCGAGTTTGCTCTAAGCCAAGACATCCAGTTTCTTTCCGTTGAAGAACGCAGCAGAGAAGATGATCAAATTGTCTTGGCCGCAGTTTCTGCCTGGAACGAATTTTACGATGCAGAAGACGACTTCGTCGAAAACAAACTCGCTCAAGTTTGGGAAGCTGGGCAACTGCCACGGCAAGAATTGGATGCGCCGACTAACCAAGCCGTTGGTCGGGTTTTTTTTGTCACTAATCGCAATGAAGAAGCGCACTCTGATATTCGAAAGCGATTTGGAATTAGTCAACTTTCCGACGTGCAGTTGAAGTGCGGTGAGTTTGACTATGACCGTAGTCACCAACGCAGATTTGGTGAACCATACAGCGGTCCTGTGAACGTTATAGATGCCAATATTCTTGAAGGTACAGAAGCATGCGCCCAGATGTTTGCCGAGGTCGCTAGAAACTCCGATGAACAGGAGATCACTCTGTTTATCCACGGCTACAATACTTCTTTCAAAGAAGGGCTAGAGCGCGCAATCTCAATGGCTTTGGATCTAGAAATAGAAGATCCCGTAGTGTTGTGGAGTTGGCCTTCTGAGGGAACCAAGAGTGGATACATTCGAGATCTGAGGGCGACAGACTTCAACAACGCATTCACCCGAGGATTTGTGCGGAGCTTAGCGCGTCAGGGGATGGACTACGAGATGTCATTGATTGCCCACAGCATGGGTGGGACAGTGGGGCTGAAATTCTTGGAAGAATCAGCAAATAACAACTTTGAAATAACAAATTCCGTTTTTGTTGCGCCGGATGTTCCTCAAGCACAGTTTGGCAGCGAACTCAGAGAATACGTAAGTAATGGTGAATTGGTTAGTCTTTATTGCAATAGCTTTGATCGCCCTTTGAATGCATCCCGGTTGGTAAGCCGTGGCCTTCTCCCAGCTGGCCTAGCTGGAGAACATCTTTTTGTAATGAGTGGCCTTGATACTATAGACGTTTCAAGCCTCGACAACGAGTGGATTGGCAACAATCACACTCACGTTTTTGACATTGAAGAAGTCGCGCAAGACGCCAAAGTGCTACTACGTGAAAGGTCTAACGCATCAGAACGTAGTTTACCCAGCAACACGTTACGGGGATTAACTTACTACTATCTTCAATAGCCGCGCTTGGAAATCAAATATGAGAGAACGCGGCGTAGTTTACCTTATGATCAGTTATCTCAAATGCGCTACATAAATACTTGGATGAACGAGTTAGGACTCTGCTTCGCAGATTTGGATTTTTTGCTAAAAGCTATTGTGTGCTTTGGATTTGTTTTACTTGGTATAGTCAGAGCGAAAAGGACACCTTCACCTCGTTGCCGAAACAAGAGCTTGTTGAGGGGCTTCGGTTTGTCGGTTGCAGTCGTTATATTTCTGCCAGCAGTGCCATTGATCTCCTATTTTTATAGGCCAGACATCCTTGATAGGGAGTTAATGTGGATTGCTGTATTGGTTGGATGGCTAGTATTTTTTTTGATTGGAAAAATGCTCTACTGCGTCGTATTATCATTCTCTGGAGCAATAAAGCGTGAATATTGACATATTTGGTCGCTTGTTCGCCATGTGGTTCCTCCGTTCTCTTAACCAAAACGGCGGACGACTTCAGAGGGGGAGGATTAGGACCAAAGCTCGAGAATATGCAGTTATTGGTGAATTTCACCCAGGTGCAATTTCCAAAGGCACTGAGCCTCTCCAACTGAACTGGTCCACCATTACGCTTAGGAAACGGAGGACCACGAACGGCCGACAATTGTCACCTGGAAGAAAACTCTCGCCATCTAATCCTAAAACCATCAGCAGAGGGCCCTCCATCAGGTATACTGATCCGCGTTCCCTCTATTTGCTTGTAGTCAGATTTGGCTTGTTCGCTGACTCGTACACAAAATGACTCCGGTTCTATCGCCAAGTGCCCCGCATCGAACAATTTGTGCAAATCAGCTCTTAAGAGGATCCCGTTTTCTAGATTATCAGCGCCTTGCATACAAAAGGGTTCAACATGTGCAGCTTCCAAAGCCCACGGTGTCGATACGCCTGTAACAACGCACTTATAGCCGAAAGCTTCCAGCAATAGCTGTCGGAAAGCTGACTGTGAAGGACGCGCCAGAATCTGGTAATACGATAGTTTTTGCGCATCTTCTTCTATCTGTGTTCTTTTAGCGCCTAGTCCCTTAACCTCGACGTACCCAAGTCGTTTGAGTGGTGCTGCCGCTTCGTTGACGTTCATGTCATTCGACTGCCTGGTAGTGTTTCCTGCAAGTTGCGCAACGAGAAAACCGAACGCTTTTGTGGGGTAGCGGTTTCCATCAATAACGACATAGCGATATTGTGGCTGTTCTCTACCGGTGCGTTCATATAGCCAAGCAAACCCATTCTTTTGAATTAGGCGGGCAGCCTCTTGGACATGAGTGTTGTCAATCAAATGCCGGCCATCGCGAAGGTTCATAGATTTTTCTCCGATTGAGGCTTTAGAAATTCCTATACGTTCCGGTAGCGACCTCTACAAAAAAACATGCCGCGGTAGATCCGAAGCCCTTGGTGGAACAGTACTGCGCCGAAGAGCTGCTTCGAAGATAGGTACGTAGACAAATTGAGATCATCATGAACGGTGACATGGTAGGCAGAATATCGCCCAGAATTCTTCTTGTGTTGAGGGCCTGATATGAGGCAGGTTGATGGGCGGGAAAGAGTTCGACATCGGCGAACTAAACGGGGTTCTGTCAATTCCGGGTGTTGCCAGGCAACATTATTTGGCGCACCGAGATATACTTTCAAATTTACCTTTGGTGCTCAAACAGCATTAGTTCGACACACCGCACCTTTGATGGGACATATCCGTGCTCACCTTCGATACGACGCGCAACCGCGTCGATCCAGCTATGGCCTTTAGCAATTTCGGTATGCACAAAGTCGAAATACTGCAAATAAGACTGCTTCCGGTTGATCTGGTACTGCCAATTGCATTCAAAGTTTTTTGCTACCTTACTGTCCCAGATGGGAAATATTTCGGGGTTTAAGAAGTGCAGGAACTTGCTTGTACCAACCCATGACCCATTGATGGGGGCTGGGTCATCGACGACTTCCAGAAAGGCATTGGCAGATTGAATCTCATCCAGTGCTTTGATCGTTTCTACTGGCTTAGGCAAATTGAACCGATCTGGGTGGCACTTATCCAAAATTGTCGGCATCCAACCATAGGCTGCACAAGCGAAGCCGCGGACGCCATCACCATTCGGATCGTCGTCGATCTTTGATGCTAGCTTTATTAGAGCTCGGTGCGACGAATAATACTGGATTGACTTCAACTTTCCAACAGCTGTTGCATCCGTCAGTCCACCAAGAAAGACGCGGGCGCTTTCCGGATGCCATTTTGGTTTACTCATTCGTTTACCTGCACCTTATGCGTTCACCGAACAAAGTCCCTCGGTCCCATGGCTGCTTGCGCTGCCTTGTTTGAGCTTCGCAACGGCTTGTTCAACACTGAAGTAAAGTCGCCGCAAAGATATTAAAAATCAAACGCTTCTACCATGTTGACTGCGAAAATCTAGGTTTTAAAAAGCGCTCATATTTGCGTAGGCTGGGTCACATCCGCCGGGAAACAACACAAGCGAAGCATTGAAAACATGTTTATTCCCACACCAGACATTTTGATTGAGATACTGAAAATAGACGCAACGCAATATTTCGCGCCCGGTAAGCGGATCGATAGTGAAAATGGAGCCGATAAGCGCTTTATCAATCGCCAGCAAAAAGCCTTTCGTGAAAAGTTTCAAGGCGGAAAGCTAACGGAGGAATTTTGCAACAAACAGATGCTAAAATTTGTCAAACGATTTGACGAAATGGCACGTCCGCTTCTGGAGGTGCGTGACAAGGCACGTGCAACTGGCAATTGGCGACACCTGACAATGATCGCAAATGGGCTGGCATCAGGCGACATCGCCGGTGGGTTGATCCGGCATAGAGTGAACTGGAAGACTCTAATCGAATTCAGAAAATTTGAAATTATTTCATGGTCTTTGCGAACAGACCTATTCAAAAGAGTGGGCATAGACTGGAATTTCTCTCGGCGCAAAACTCACCCAATCTTTGAATCCAGAACCTTCAAAGCCTTCAGCACACCATCCGCAATAGAGGCTTGGAGAACAGCACCATACGCATCACTTCACCCGTGCGAGTTCATATCTCTTGGGTACTTTATTCAGAAAACCACGCGGCAATCACATCTGCTGACAAACATTTCCATGCAGAAAACGCCCGCTCAAGTCAAAACGGTTTTTATCGATGAATACCTTCTGAGAAACAGTCAGTGGGGTGACAAATCAGAGATGTGGGGCGCAACTCCGGTAGATCGCATCAAAACCTTTACCGAAAGAGACACCACCCCCTTCATCGATACGTTTGTTCAATACATCATGCTCATTGATAACCGAGATCACCCGAAAATCAGCAATATGGAAGACGAATACCGTGAAGCAGTAAATCGCTGTGTTCGGTCAAACCTCTTTCTGATAGCGGTTTTCTGCTGCCTATCCATCAGAATGAGACAGGACTGGGGGATCTGGAGTGAAATCGCAGATATCCATCAGTTCAGCTATGATGACATGCTTCGGGATTTTCGCGATTTTCAGGAAAGGGAGGCACAAGCGCGCCTCCCTTTTGCATGACGCAAACGTAATCACGCAGATCAGAACCGTGCCAAAGATTAGCTTTCACGCGAGCGACGAAACGCTTCGTTGTTTGGGTTCAGTTGATTGGAGCGATTGTCCAAGTCCTGTTGCGGTGGTTCGTACCGGGCGCTATTTCCCTGGTACGTATGGTTGTTCGGGTTCAACTGATTTGCCCGGTTGTCCAAATCTGCTTGTGTCGGAGTGTATCCCTTTTTGAAGCCAGTCATGGGGCCCTCACTTCTTGCCGCCGCCACTTTGCCCGTTGTCTGAACGTCCTCCACCAGAAGGTTTCCCTGTAGTCGAGGGCCAGCCACCAGCATTACCTTGACCTTTGCCTTTTGCCATTTCGTATCCTTTCTTGTTCAGCGTTTCTCGAAGGCGCCGCATTGATGCCTTCATGGATCAATTCATAAACCTGTCTCGCTAGTACCGGCAAAAGGCATGCGGGGACAAAAGGCGACGCTCGAAACTTGCTGAAATGGATCATCATTCCCACCTGTACCGGTTTCTTTTGCGTTCCTCGCTCAAGACTGAGTTACATTCCTTGCACACCCGGCTTCGGACATAGGTCCGCTGCGGCTGCCCTATGAATTTGCACAGGCGACTTTTACTTTTGGCTCGATCCAAGATCCTAGGCGATTACTCTGGCCGAAAAAGTCTGTCAGTACGGATTGTATATGGGACCGCTTTATTGACCCACATTGCGATGGAAGGGTCCCCGCTTTGTTCCTTTGCGCCGTAGAGGATATCCAAGTGTTTTCTAGCGAATCCTGTGTTCTTATTGTCTTTCAACAAAGGGAAGATCATATATCACGCAAATTTAAGCCCTCTGGGTTGGTTTCACGGCAGCTAATCGTCGACAAACAAAGGCGCGACAAAGATTCACCCGAAATCCAACTAGTTACGCCGAGATAGGTACTCCCCCTGTATATGCCGTTGACTAAACCGCCCCAACTTGGAGACAGACCTTGACAGTTTCGACATATGATCTGGAAGAATTCATCGGCAAGCGGAACAGCCTCACCTTCTGGAAGGAGTTCACGTTTGATCAACTCAAGCTGCCCGTCCCTAGTGGGGAAGCAGAACTTGCTGACAATATCGTTTGGTTTGGAAGCACCGCCTTCATCATCCAGATGAAGGAGCGCACAATGGAAACCTCAGACCCGGTTGTTGAACAGAAGTGGTTCAAAAGCAAGGTCATGAAGGCCGCCGTCAAACAGATTAAGGACTCCCTTCGCCTTTTGAATGAGCGTGGCTCCATTTCGGTGGCCAATATCCGCAACCAGCGCCGTGACATTCGCATAGATGACCTCGCGGATCTCCACAAAATCATCATTTACAAGCCCGGCGCCGCCCTGCCACGAGAATGCCTATTGACGAAATTCAGGGATAGCGATGCGGCCGGAGCAATTCATGTCTTCGACCAAGATAGTTACAGCAAGGTTCTGGAAACCCTCATTTCACCGGAAGAGGTGCGCAAATATATGGATTTTCGCTTAGGTCTTCACGCCCTTGATCTCATCACACCGGATCTGGTCGAGGAAGACCTTCTCGCTGCCTACATCATGGCTCAGCCAGAGCCGGATTCAAGCTTCCGATCCTATCTAGATCACTTGGTCAGAGATCAGGATAGCGCCAGCCTATCGCAAACACTCAACCAGCTCGCGGATAATATTCAACGCACTTCTGAGCATGACATCGACTATGCAAGGATCTTGGTCGAGTTTGCCAAACTCCCCAATTCGATCATCAAGGAGATTAAGGCCCGCATGGACAGATGCCTACAGGCATCGAAAGACAAGGAGGTTCACCTTCCTTATCGGGTACTCGTTCCTGAGACAAAAACACTTTTTGTGATCACTGCTCTCCATCCTGACATCGGTGTGGGAGAAGATGAAATGAGTAGGCGGGGAGGCTTCTTCAACACGCTGACGCAATTGGGAAAGTTTTATGCGAAAGCAGAGACTGCGGTCGGAGTACAGATGGCCTACTCGGACGGGCTGCTGACAATTGACTGGTGCCTGGTGGTTGAAGGGGATGAGTTTGAGGAGTTGCCGCCAGATATTACTGAGGAAAATCTGTTCCGGCCGATGCGGACTCAGAATCCATCCAGCTTTACTTTCACATCAAAATAGGGGCTGCTTTCTGCTCATCACGGTTCTCTAATCGCGGTATTTTCAAGGGTTTTGGATTTGATGTCCACCGTGATCAACTTACCAGATGGCATTGACGAAAGCCGCACTTTCCTGGCTATCGTCGTGTCGCACCCCGGCGGTGGGGTGAAGGAACGAACCACAAGCACCTAGTCTAATAGTGATACTGCGGGCACCGTCCTTCAAGACATCTACGGCAGAAACATTGGATTTCCGGAAACTGCCGGAAATTCGCACCGTTTTTACGTGGGCGATGACCAGGTTCTCGAATACAGCATGAGCCGTCGGCCTACTAGGTAACTTTACTGGTGACTGAGAGTATTTTGAATTGGGGGCCTGGCGGCATACCAGGCCCTCTCTAATCAAGTCTTGGCGCTAGAGACTTCGAAGTAGGTATTCACCACACGCAACAGATGCTCAAAGTCACCCTGGACAGCGTCCTCGAGGAAGGCCCGAATTCTGGCTTGCTCGGCTCCGGCGCTTTCGGCTGCGGACTGGCAGCGTGCCAGCACTTCAAAGGCGTTGGCGTTTGTCCTGGGCAGGTCGATGGTTGCAAGTTTTTTCAAGTCAAATCCTCAATTAGAATACCGGGCAACCATTGCAGGTCGAAATTAATCTCACGTATAAGAATTGCGGATTTTCCCCCGATCCACAGACTGATTGGGATTTAACATAAGTCGCGATTATTGGGCGGTTGCAGTCTCGTCAGCCAACCAACGGTTGCATCCGAACATCGGTCAGTCGTGAACATTCCTTCAGCGGCAGCCGTGAGCACCAAGTTCAAGGTGCTTCTCCGCACACTTGGGTCTACAATGCGGAGATTGTGTTGAAAACTGATTTCCAAAAGTGCGATGACCCGCTGCCCGAGCGCTTTCAGTCCCGACACTCACACCGGATTTGGTTTCATCTTGGCCAGTTTGCGTAGGTTCTGGACGGTTGCGGCCATGAGGAACTCATCTTTTGCGCCATTTGGCCCTCTGAGGCGAAGGCGGTCGAGACCGATTATGCGTTTTAGGTGTGCGAACAACATCAACAACACAATGGCTGCCATCTCCACCTGTCACCGTTTTGAATGTTGGAGGTTTTCCCCGTTCGAGCCGATGGCCATTTTGTGGCCGCAATTTCCTGAAAGAGGGATCACGTTAAATATCAAGGAGAGACAATGAAATCGTATTTTCCGTAGCAGCCCTTTTGCTGATTTTGCCGGGAGCGGCGTTTGCATTTGAAGCAAGTGACTATATAGATTTGGGTTCTTGTTCTCCGTCGATACAAAGCTTCGAACAGTGCGCCAATGATGAGAGAGCATCCTGTGTTGACGCCGCTGCGGGCAATGCTCCGTACTATCGTAGTTGTGAGCACGAGTTTTTCCGTCAGGCGGATCAGCTTCTGAATGACTATTATAGCGTGGCCATCATCAAGGCAAAGGCTGTAGAGCGCGGCTTCGAAGGGACTGCTTATAGCGGACAGGAGGAGTTGCTGAGACAATCCCAGCGGGCCTGGTTGCCGGTTCGGGATAAGACTTGCGAACTGGCTGTTTCTTTTGGCGCCCTCATGTCCGGTGCAGGTGCCACGGTATCGCGTTGTATGGCTCGATTGACTTTGCAGCGTATTGCCGACTTGGAGGAAGAGATCGGCGTCTACCTGAGGTAAGCATCTAAGAGATGTCTTTTGGTGGCTTATTAGATGAAAACAGGACGATATAGAGTCGAGCAAAGAATGATTACGCCGAAGCGGTTTTTGTTATCCCTATTGTGCGCTGTAAGCGTGTTAGCTCCTGGGGCACAGGCCCAAACCCACTGGAGGGCGCAGGATCATGAGGCCTATGGCCCGATGTTGACCGTTGTGGTCGAGGGTGAGATTACTCAAGAGGACGTGCAGACACTTTCGAATGCCGTACGATCTGGAACAAGCGCGTCCTTGCGTCTTGCTGTTCTGTCGTCAGACGGAGGGGACCTTCGCGCAGCGATGCAGATGGGGCGCATGCTCCGTACCCACGGATTCGATGCAGTGATCCCGAGTGGTCATAACTGTTTGAGTGCCTGTGTGTTCCTGCTTGCCGCTGCTGTGCACAAGAATGTGGAAGGCGGCGTCGGCATCCACCGACCCTATTTCGTGTCGGGATCTCCTGAAAATGTTGGTGAAGAGATCCGAAAGCTTAAGGGGGTGTCGGCGGATTTCCTCAGCGAAATGAACATCCCGGAGAGGTTGGCGGAGGATATGTTTAGCGTCGATCCCGGAAAAGTCAGAATGTTGACTACGCGAGAACTTGAGGATTACCGCTTGAGCTCAAAAGACTTCGTCTCTCAGGAAACTGATACTCATAACATGATGCGGGATCTGGGTATGTCGCGACAGGAATACGAAACTTTCCGTTCCGATCTCGATTATTCGTGCCGCGTGTTTGTCGGTCGACCTCATCAAATGAACGCATGCGTCGGTGAAGTCGCTCGTCGTTATGGTATCCCGTGGAAAACTTCTCAATGAATAGATTGATGCTTGGTTTGGTGTTTGTTGCAAGCACTGTTTGCGGTCACGTCTCTGCTCAGGAGTGGGTTTATCTTGGAGGCCGCCCTGCCGGGGAGATGGATACCAGCTCCATTATGGAAAAGGGCGGACTTTTTCATCTCAACGTTCGCATTATTGCGGATCAGCCACAGGGCAGAATGTTTCTGAACCAAGCTCTTGCTTTGGATTGTAGCGAAGGATGGGCGTGGATATCCGACGGATGGATAACTTCTAGCTTTTCGTCAAAGGTTGTCCCGATGCCGAACTTGCCAGAACATCAGCGCATGATCCATCTTCCCGCGCCAAATGAAGCATACAACAACATGTATCATTACGTATGTAGAACAAAAGGATAAGGTGAAGCACTGTCAGCAAGATCTGCCTGAAATAAATGCGATCCTTGTCTGCCTCACAAAACAATGAGATGCCCAGCATATCAGCTGCATGCAACGGAACCTATTAATTGGTGCTAATACAAGAGCGGGTCAAATAATGCTTGAAGCCGTATTGCCGCTGCTTGTTCTCTTGTTTTTTATACTGATGGTTTGGTTGATCTTCAGTGTCGTCGGGGATATGGCGAGAGCACGTGGTCACAGTCCTTGGCCTTGGTGGATCATCTCCGTTTTTTGGTCTCCATTTGGATCCATGTTCATCCTCTGGCTGTTCTTCCCTTTACTGGAAAGATACGACGAGTAAACGCTGACCCAAGCGTTTCCATCCGAGACTGACCGGGGTCGAAAGAAGGTGCTTGATTTGATCTGCCATCGCTCGCTACCTAGCATCCAGTTGTGTTTGTTGATCTTTTTTATCTAAGAAAGAAAGTTTTTTGAGGCGTCAAATGACAGAACGCGGCAGGCTAAAAGTAACATTGAGCATTGTTTTGGTGGTGGTATCCGCCATCGGCTACTGGGCATTTCAAAACCAGAGAGAAACTAAACGACTTGCCGAGCAACTGCTTGCTCACGCCGAAACGCGTCGTTTGGCCGAACGTCAAGCTGAGCGCGAAGCACTTGAAACCTGGCTAGCCGAAATGACGGAAGAGGATTTTCAGGAAGTCGGCAAAAAATGTGTCGAAGCCGTTACCAGTGAACTGGAAGACAGAGATACGTTTGGCTGGGACTTCGTAGACTGGGATCCCTATGACTTCTCGTCTATCAAAACCTCAGTCTACATGGGTTTGAGACTAACAGCCTTCGGGTCGGAAACCTCTGGCCTTGCACTGACAGAGGGCCAGATTCCTATATTGATCCGAAACAGACAATCAGGTGGGACTTCGGATGCGTTTAGATTTATTGTTTCCGAGCGAAGAGATAGTTACAGCGGGCTAAAGCAGGTTCTGTCTCACTATGTCTGCCGTATCAGTGGTCCTGAAAACATACGTGTTTATCAATCGGATCAAATTGTCTTGTGAATTGGCAGAAATAGGAGTTGGAGAGGGTGGACGTTACCACAGAGACACACGGAAGCTTGGTTTGTGTGATAGAAGCCAATGAGGCCGAAAACCAATACACGGGCACGCTGAAGTACAATGCTATTGAGATCGGCCGGATTTCCTACCCGGAAATAGCTGCGGTCCGTTCACAGTTTCAGGCAATTGCTTCTTTGGTCGATGAAGGCGCGCAAGTTCGTCACGGGATCATAGTGTGTGGCTACAATAACGATGACCTGCGCGGCGACGTGCTTCTCCTTGATGGAGAAGTTCTTGGCTCTTGGTTCATGGATGACGAAGAATGGTGTCACTTCACTGAGAGCGGTAGCGAAGTCGTGACGTGCCAGGCTCCGTCAGCTTGGCTGATGCATGACACCATAGCCGAGTGGCATGCGGCTAACTTGGATCAGGAAACGTAGGCTTGACCAAGTCAAAAGATAAGAAACATCAGATTTCAGATGAGCTTGCTCTGATCATGCTGCGGCATGACTTCGATCTGAAAGGATTGACAGATTTTTTATCTGAAAATCATCAGCCTGTTATTGCTGCATGGACAAAGAAACTGAGGCATCGTGACTACCTCGCGCACCGCAAAGTTGTGCGACGGGAAGTTCTTCGGCTTAGGTGGGAGGGTGTTCCGCACAAGAAGATTTGCGAAATCCTAGATGTGCCGCTTTCTCGGATAACGGAGATCAAAGCTGAAGAAATGGACAAGATCTGGAAAGCTTACACGCGCAATCCAGAAAGTGTGCATGATCTGGCTGAAGAATATCAGCTAACAGCAAACGATATATTTGCCATCTATCAGGATAGGCAGGAGCGCTGGGAGGCCCGCCAAGCAGAAGACTGGGAACGCCAACAAGAGCGCTGGGAAGAAGAAGATGAACTCTATAACGGTTAGCTCATAGTGACGAGCAAGGGCATTGGTACTGCCAACCGATAAGACTGACCGAGACAGCGAAACCCAAAACAGAGATTTGAAGTATTCAGTTTGTAGGATTTGTGTGATCGGTAGAGATGGCCTTGGAGCCTGGTGGCCGTGAGGGGCTTACCAGACCAGAAATAAGTGCTATCAGGGCTGCGAAAAACTGAGCAAAGCACATGCAGTCAAGTATCAATACACAAGCTACAGGCGCAAAGCGCATTCCGCTTGACTATTTCCTGGGCCTGAAATCAGGAGACAAAGCTTACTTTTTCTTGGGAAATTCCAACCACACTGAAATTGAGTGGACGCATGACCATGTGCAATATGACCTTGTCTTTGGAGCAGCTCAGATTGTCGGAGGTCCAGCTTTGCCCTGCCATTCGTTTATTCTGAATCGGGGCATGGTCGCAAACGAAGACACAGGCCTCTCTGCGAGCCAAGATCTCGATTTCAGCACTCAGCAAACCGATTTCATGTTTGAACTTGGTCTTCCTGATATCACGGGGTCAGTCTATTTTTCTAAGCCACTTCCATCGTAACTCCCTAAGAGGTGGGCCCCCAATGGGAGGAGTCCATTCCGGAAGACATCTTTCAAAAACGAGGAAAAAGACCTGATCAACAAATTGACCGATGACCTGCTGAACATGGGTTTTGAGAAGGGAAGAATGTTCTATGGCTTTGATGAACACATCCTCAGCAACTGGGAAACTGCTTGGGAGAAGCAGGGATGTGTATTCAGTCTCCAAATTCTCAAAGAAAAGAAGGGATTGTTTAAATCACCAAATTTCAGAGTATTGGTAGAGGATAAATCCCATCGGCCGTTGCCATATTGGGGCACCACTCTAGTCAACAAGAATTGTAGCTCCATTGCGTCTGCAATAGACGCCATCAGGCAGGGTGTAGACCTAGTCTGGGCACGCGCGCAAAACCACCAACCGTCGGGCACAAAGTTGTGAGACAGAACGTGCCACCGACAACCTCGAGCCCAACGATATGTTCTCTGAAATAAGATGACTGAGTAGATGGAAACATTTGTCCCGACGCCAGATGAACTGGAGCGCGTTTTTGTCAACAACACGGATTTGAAGCGTATTGACGCCTATCTAAAACGATTCAATCCAATAAAAATAATGAGAATGGAAGAGATGGAGATCCGCCATTCTGCTATTCTTGCATGGCTTCTAAACCCACATGAATCCCACGGGCTTGGAGACCGGTTCCTGCGAGAATTTCTTTCAGAGGCCATGCGCGGCCAAAGCAATCTGGGAAGCCCAACAGCGCTCGACATATCTCAAGCAGATTTACGTGACACGGAAGTTCGCAGAGAGTGGCAGAACATTGATATCTTCGTATTACTGCCAAGCCTAAATTGGGCCTTTATTATTGAGAATAAGTATCGCAGTAGCCAACACGAAGGTCAGCTGTCAAAGTACTCAAGCCGCGTGAAGTCCATCTTCGAAGCCGAAGAAATGAACTTGAAGGTTAGGGGAATTTTTTTGACCTTGCTGGATGAAGATCCAGAAGACGAACACTATGCACCCATCCAGTATGATGCGATTTGCGAGATACTGCCGAGGATATTAGCTGATCCAACGATCTCCGTAAAAAACGACGTCCAGCAGTTTATTAACCACTACATCGAGGTGATTATGGAAGCGACAGGTATGAGTGACGAACTTCATGAGATGGAGAACCTGGCGCGTCAGCTATACCGGAACCACAAGAAGGTACTGGACTTTGTGTTTGAGTACGGAGCGAGTACAGATTTCGTCATGGCACTGGAGGCCGTGTTTCGTGGGGGACTCGAATTCGGTAAGAATTCCAAAATTGGGCAGCAGGAGCTCATGTTCAACTGGCACAATAATACTCAGGCCAGTTTTCTTCCTAAGAACTGGGTAGAGGGGTTGGGCGGTGATGATTCAGAATGGCCTGGTTGCGAAAAATGGTGGGCAGGATACCCGTTGATTTGTTGGCTGCAATTATTTGATGGGGATGAAGGTACAACGGGACAACTGCGGTTGTTCGCAGAGGTTGGACCGGTTGCTGACCACGACCTTCGCAGTTCATTAATTGCGCGAATTCAGGAAGCCGCCGAAAAAGATGGCCACAAAAAAGTTTCCTTCCAGAAAGGGGCGGCCCAAGAAGGCAAGAAGTTCTCAAAGTTCTTGAAGGCAAACAACATAGAAATCAAAGATATCCATGACGCTGACGAAATCGAAAGAGCAATGCGGGCACTGATTGAACGGTTTCAGCCAGTCTTTGAATCCGTTGGAAAAATCTTGCCTGAATTCAAGAGTTTTGGGGTCCTCGATGCAGATTGATGTATTCAAACACCAAGGTCTGAATTTCTGAAGGTGAAAGTCGCATGGTCAAGCCTGGCATGAAACGTGGACTGCTTCGTCTTTGGATAGTTTCGAGCGTAGTATGGATTGTATTCTCCTTTGCGGTGCAAACTAAAGATTTTGCACGCTCTGCCGCGTTGTCCTTTGGAAACATTGAAGTCGTCCAGTCTGAGCTAGAAAACCGAGGGGATATCGACACAATACTGATACAAGAAAGGCAGTATCAGATAAACAACCCGTCATTTTCGCCGAACGAAATGAGTAAGATGATTACCTATCTCGAAGGCAATGGCGTTTGGGTTGGGACCTGGACAAGCGCTATGATCGTAGACAGGTGGTTGAGTGCAGTTGCCCTAGAAGTTTTCGGTCAGGCGGTGGGGTCGTTCTTGATCAAAGCTCTCGCTCCACCAGTGTTACTGTTTGCGTTGGGTTGGGCTCTTCTCTGGATTCTTAGAGGATTTAGGCACGAAGCCTAAGATCGACGGGTTCAGACACGCATTTGAGTCTTAGGGGCAGTGAGAACCCTTCTTTGCGGGCTCGTCTGTCAACCTAATGTAGGCAAATGCCATTGCTTTTGTGGACAAGCAATCGATATCCATGGGCGTTGATCCGCGAGTTATCGTTGCCGCATCTGGTACAGCGCCAGAGGAAATCCATTGGTTTCGAAGATCGGAACTGATCGATTTCGGTCTCGATACATCAGCAGAGTGGTCAGATCCTTGGAGGTTGGAGCCGTACAAGGCTGGTGTCATTCTTACCACTGAGTTTCACGAAAGTGTTCGGCGCTCAATAAGTGTGTCTGTGTTTTGCAGGTCTGAAGATCGCTTATGGCGATTGCTTTAAACAGAGTCCTTGCCGCCGCATGCAGCTACCATTGATCCTTCTGATTTTTTCGGCTTTTCAAGTCAATATCCTAGTGCTCCTGAACTAAGCTTGGGTAGTAATAACTATGCCATCGGCTTCGAAGATATTGAGTTTCAAAGGGTTATAGAAGACAGGATATTGCTGTCTCTCAACTTGCTCAACACATTGGACAGTTCAGCCGGCGAAGTTCTTTCATTTGACCCTGACTTTGCCCGTGTGTTCGGAACCCTTCTTCGAGCAAGGGTCGAGCTTCCAGATGGCAAATGGCTTAAGGCAGCACAATCCAACTGCATCTAGGTCATGTTGACAAATGGCGAAACCAAAGTCGGATGGACGTTATATCGATGAATCCCAGGAAGCTTTCTGCGGTCTTGTCGTAGCGGGTTGCGACACGCCGAGCGTTCTTGAGCTTGTTGAAGCAGCGCTCGACCCGATTTCGCAGACGATAAAGTGAGCGGTCGACGCCAACGCGCATCTTTCTGGTTTTCCGCATGGGAATCTGGGTCATCACATCTCAATCATTCATCTTTTTGCGTATTTTGTCAGCATCATAGCCGCGATCTGCTAATAACACGCGCGGCTGAGGCAGGTTGTCTGCCATGACCAAATCGAAACCACGATAGTCAGATGTCTGGACCGGTGTGATCTCGGTCCTCATAGGCAAGCCGTGTGCGTTTACGAGAAGGTGGATCTTGGTCGTGAAGCCACCTCTCGAACGGCCAAAACCCTGTCGCGGAGTCCCCCTTTTGCACCCGCTGCCTGATGATGGGCGCGGATTACGGTGCTATCGATCATTTGCAGGGCGTCTGGCACTGATCCACTTCGGTTCAAGGCGTCCATAATCTCTTCCCATAACCCCGCCAGTGTCCAGCGCCGAAACTGTCGGTAGACGCTGAACCACTTGCCGAACTCTTCCGGCAGGTCGCGCCACGGAGCCCCTGTCCTGGAAATCCAGAAAATCCCATCAAGAACAAGGCGGTGGTTGATAGGCTTGCGTCCATTCGGGGCGCGGACAGCCAGGATGAACCGCTCAAAGAACGCCCATTCCTCGTCCGACATCAGGTCTCGTGCCAAGCTGGTCTCCGTCGTAGATACCAGCTTGAATCATGCCCGCCGACAGATGTGAATCCCTTTTGTCAACATGACCTAGGGTGTAGTCTAATGCGCGAGAAGCATCTGTCGCTCTTTGAAAAGGCGGGATGTGCCATCAACAACAAATCTGTTTTTGCAGGCTTCCATGTGTTGGGAACTTTTATATAACTGATCTACAAATTTAAGGAGAAAGAATGAACAAGAAATCAATCAGTGGATTGTTCTTTGTAGTTACAACCTTTCTGGCTCTGCCTGCCTTGGCGTATACTTCTTCGGATGGCGTAGATTACACCGCTAAGGTAAATGAACACGGTGCTGTTCTGGAAGGTAAAAATGGTGATCTGCTCTATCTCGGCAAAAGCTGCGATGCCTTCAGCCCAACGATGGGCAAAGGATCATGGAGTTGGGCAAATGGTGGATTTTGTGTCAATCTACCTTCCCAAAGACTATGTTTCGCCAGACAGGATACCCCAGTAGATTTGGATAGCCCTAGCGACTGCTTGATGTAACCAAGGCGAAAAAGACCTTGTTACGAGCAGAGGGCAGACAAACCTAAGGCTAGAAGAAAAAGATTGAGCTCTTGCAAACTGTTCCGCATTCGTAACAAGCGAAAAGCTGTTGATTTCAAGAGCTTTACTTGCAGCGGTGCCATCTGAACCAGTTCCCTTTACGTAAACAGAAAAATTGCTGTGCTGACGCGTGATCGCCATAATCACGCCTTCATTTTTGGCTCTACGCTCGAAGTATCAATTTGAAAGGTAAAATGCATGTCCGACACATCTTCTCTTGAGAGAGTCGAGCGTTTGAGAAAGGAAGCCGTGGCGCGTGGAGCGGAGGCTGAGGTTCTGGCTGAAACATTTGATGAATCAACCGGACTAAGCTGGCTTTGGGCATTTCTGTTCGGACCAATCTACTTTGCGGTTCACGGTTTCTGGGGCCGTGCCTTACTGGTCTTCGCCCTGAACTTCATCATCATTGGTTTCATTATAGCGCCATTTCTTGCCTACCCTGCGTGGAAAGAACGTGCACAGAAGAAAGCTGAGAAGCTGATTACTTTAGACTCTCTTCGTAGAACTTAAGGTGCTGATTTTTATTATGAAAGGCACAACATTTTTTTACGTATGCGCGATTGCTACAGCCAGTACAGTTTCTGTCGCACACGCTGGAAGCATTCCTCGATATGACGTTGAGAGTTACTGCACTGAGGTTATGAATGTCTCCGGAGGATCCAAGATGATCTTCAACGGTTGCATCGACATGGAACAGTCTGCCTACAACAATTTAAAGCGCTCCTGGGCTTCACTGCCATCACAAACGAAAACTTACTGCGACGAGGTGGGGAGCGTCGCTGGGGGAAGCTACGCGATTTTGGAAGGCTGTATGCAGATGGAAAACCAAGCATCTGACAACACCTCATTTTTTGAATACTGAAGTACCGAGGAAGCTGTGAAGAAACTAGTTATTGTCGCAATCGCCTTGGTTGCCGCTCTGATCGGTATGAACTGGGTACGGGTTAACGAGCCGACGCAGAATGCACTCAAATACAGAGACAGCTTCGATGCTCTGGGTTACTACCAGTATGGCGTCAGTCCAGAGACGATTGTTTTCGATCTGAGGAACGTTGGGCCGAGGGCCTCAGCGGCGGATGTGATGGGTGGTTTTCTTGACTTCGCGGATGAGTTCAGTGACCGCGAATTCAAAAATGTGATCCTTGCATACAAGGGAACTCAAAAGTTCATTCTCTCGGGACGTGATTTCAAGGTGTTGGGGATCACCCGATCCACCGAAAATCCAGTGTACTTGTTGCGGACATTTCCGGAGAAATTGCGGACGATGGACGGTCAACGAGCATACGGCTCGTGGACAGGAGGCATGATTGGCGTTCTCGGAGCTCAAATGGACGATCTCAACAAGATGGCGGACGAGTGGTTTCGTGATGAAGCCAGAACTGCTTTCAGATCTTGAAGAATAATTGGAGACAAGAAATGACCTCAACTTGGAAGCGCGGAATGACCAACGCTGCCCTGTTGGCCACGACCATGTTGGTTTCGGCCCCTGCGTTTTCTCAGGAGTTGGATGCGAGCATTGAGATACTGAAACAGGATATTGCGCAGACAGAGGCAAAGATCGGGTTTTTGGAGAATCCAGACTCGCTTGTCGGCATTTTGATGCAATCCCGACTGGAGACGACCAGACTAACGCTTGCACTTGTTGAGAACCAGAAACTGGCATCAGAAGGTGCCGGGACTGTTGAGATTGTTGTGCCGGCCGTCCAGCCTGATCCGGAGAAAGCCTCGGAGTGTTGATTTCCGCTGAGAAGTGACCCGGTATTTTCACCGAGATTTGACCCACCTTTGTTTATGTCTCAGCGTTTATGTTGTGGTCAATGTTGGCGTTTCCTTTCTCGTTTTCCTTGCTTCAGAACTTGCCTTGAAGCGGTAGCTGTCGTTACCGGTTTCGAGGATGTGGCAGCGGTGCGTGAGGCGGTCGAGGAGAGCTGTTGTCATCTTTGCATCCCCGAAGACCTGCGCCCATTCAGAGAAGCTGAGGTTGGTTGTGATGATGACGCTGGTGCGCTCATAGAGCTTGCTGAGCAGGTGGAATAGCAGTGCGCCGCCGGATGAGCTGAATGGCAGGTAGCCGAGCTCGTCGAGAATGACCAAGTCGACCTTGGTCATCATCTCAGCCATCTTCCCGGTTTTGCCTAGCACCTTTTCCTGCTCCAGCGCATTGACCAGTTCCACTGTCGAATAGAAGCGGACTTTACGCCTGTGATGTTCGATGGCCTGAACGCCGATGGCAGTCGCGATGTGGCTCTTGCCAGTACCGGGGCCGCCGATCAGGACAACGTTCTCTGCATTTTCCATGAACTCTCCGCGGTGCAATTGCCGGACAGTGGCCTCGTTGATCTCACTGGATTTGAAGTCGAAGCCTGCGAGGTCTTTGTAAGAGGGGAAGCGCGCCACCTTGGTGTGATAGGCGATTGACCGCACCTCCCGCTCAGCGATCTCAGCTTTGAGAAGCTGAGACAGCATCGGTGTTGCGGTCTCGAAGGCGGGCGCGCCCTGAGCGACCAGATCCTCTACTGCATTTGCCATGCCATACAGCTTGAGGCTGCGCAGCATGATCACGACGGAAGCTCCTGCTGGATCATGACGCATGGCGCTTCTCCCCGGTTTGTCTCAGATCATCGTAGCGGTCCACGTTTGCCTTCGGGGTCGTTTCCAAAGCCAGCGCATCTGGTGGGTCGATCTCTGGAAGGTCTGTTTGCTTCTTGTCAATCAAGCGGTGCAGCAGGTTCAGGATATGCGTCTTGGTAGGAACCCCGGCTTCCAACGCCAATTCTACGGCGCGTAGAACTGCGTCCTCGTCGTGATGCAAAACCAGTGACAGGATATCGACCATTTCCCTGTCACCACCCTCTTTGCGGAGCATATGATCCTGGAGTCGACGGAAGGCATCTGGCATCTCTGTGAACGGCGCACCGTTACGCAGAGCACCCGGTTTACGTTGGATGACTGCCAAATAGTGACGCCAATCGTAGACCACTCTGCCAGGCTTGCGATGTGACCGCTCTATGATCCGCTCATGTGAACAAACGGTTTGGCCCTCAGCCACGATGACCAGACGTTCGGGGTAGACATGCAGGCTGATACGCTGGTTGGCAAAGCTGGCCGGCACGCTGTACCGGTTGCGTTCGAAGGTCACCAGGCATGTCGGCGATACCCGTTTGCTGTGTTCGACAAATCCATCGAAGGCGGGCGGCAGCGCCATCAACGTGGGCTTCTCAGCTTCCCATGCATCAGCAACAGTACCCGGCAATTCCCGGTGCTTTGTCTCGGCCCATAGGGCGACACAGCGATCCTCAAGCCATTGGTTCAGCTCGCCCAGATCCTTGAAGATGGGCATGACCTGCCACAGCCGGTTGCGCGCATCGCGGACGTTCTTCTCGACCTGACCTTTCTCCCAACCCGCAGCAGGGTTGCAGAACTCTGGTTCAAAAACATAATGGCTGGCCATGGCCTTGAAGCGGGCATTGATGTCACGCTGCTTGCCTCGGCCCACACGGTCCACGGCCGTCTTCATATTATCGTAAATCCCGCGGCCGGGAACGCCACCAAACACGCGGAACGCATGCCAATGGGCGTCAAACAGCATCTCATGCGCTTGCAACGGATAGGCTCGCACGAGGAAAGCCCGGCTGTGTGAGAGTTTGATATGGGCGACCTGAAGCTTGACCCGATCTCCACCGATATTGGCCCAGTCTTCGCTCCAGTCGAACTGGAACGCTTCACCCGGCTGGAATACCAGCGGCACGTAAGTTCCGCGTCCCGTCGTCTGTTCCGCACGGTGCCGATCTGACCGCCACGTCCGCGCGAATGCGGCAACACGGCCATAGGATCCTTCATAACCCAGCTTCACCAGATCAGCATGCATCTGCTTCACCGTGCGCCGCTCCTTGCGGGGCTTGCGTGTCTGGGCGAGCAGCCAGGCAGACAACCGATCCGCATACGGATCCAATTTGCTAGAACGCGGCGGTGTCTTGAACTTCGGTTCTACAGCGCCTTCGCGTAGATACTTTTTGATGGTGTTGCGAGACAGCCCCGTGCGCCGTGAAATCTCGCGAATTGGCATTTTGTCACGCAATGCCCAGCGTCGTATGACACTCAAAAATCCCATGTCGATCACTCCAAATCTCCCCAAACGAAAACGTCGGGGCAATGTGCTCACATGGGTCAATTCTCAGTGAAAATTATCTGGCTTACCGGCTCACTTCTCAGCGGAAATCAACACGTGTAGGTCTCAACGATGCTCGAAACATGTTGTCCTGGAACTCATCGCACGGCTCGCGCGGTTGCGGGGAGGAACATCTGCCACGTTCTGGCGGGGCGGGCCTGTTTTATTGCTTCGCAACTGACTGATCAGGCGGCATTGGAGCGCGTGTCAGCAATATTGCACCTGGTATTGCTAAGTTAGTTTTTAGGTCACGTTCTGGAAACGGTTTTTGGGCAGCAAAGCCCGATTGCCGTTTAGACCTGTGGCCGACACCGAATTAGGAGATTCGCAATTTCTATCGACAGTTTCGCGGACTCTGAGATTGGAAAACACTTGACCGACGCTGCACGTCGTTGTCGCATGGTTTTCTTCACCGGACTACCAGCATCTGGAAAGTCGTTCCTGTTGCGTCAGCAGATATCCATTGCGATCTCCTTGGGACGTCGTGTGCATATTATGCGTTGGGACACGGGGCTCGCGGCGTTTCAGACCGAAGACATACTCGCGAG
This sequence comes from Ruegeria sp. AF3, assembly GCF_056536285.1. NCBI lineage: Bacteria > Pseudomonadati > Pseudomonadota > Alphaproteobacteria > Rhodobacterales > Roseobacteraceae > Ruegeria > Ruegeria sp. AF3. Next base: position 2,156,163 of record NZ_JBQFJM010000001.1, read on the forward strand.
TTATCCAGATGTTTCAGATGGAACTCATCCGTTGGTACGAAGGGCCGCTGGATTGTGGGGGCGGAGAGCCCTGGCGCGATGGCTGGTAGAGAATACCGACCCCACAGACATGATTGTCGGTGAAGTCCCTATCATCGGAAACAGGTTTTCCGAGTTCATCCAGGTGCAGCCGGATCAGGTTGAACCAACCTTAGCATCCGAGGAAACCACATTCATCTATCCTGTTCCCACAAAAAGCTTGCGTGCCGATCTCGAAGCCATCCGAAGGTCAACGTTTGCGAACCCAAAACATCCTGATGAGGCCAGAGATGCGCCTCCACCGACAATGGAACTGGCCTGGCGCCTAACATGCGCCAAGGCTGTTGAATTGGGCTTAGTCTCTAAGGTTGACACCCATTCTCCGTATGAGGAGGCGATCTATGTCCGATTTTTTGAGCACCTGCTGCAACACCGAAACGCCGTCAGAATTGCGGTCGATACGATTTATTCAGATGCCGGGTCAGCCCATGACCTGAATGCGAACATCTTGGAACTCAGTGCAAGCCCAAACGAAGTGCAACGTGCTGTCGCAGAGGTAGAGGCTGCTTTCACAGTCCAGGAAGTCGTCCGAGACGTCGAAAACTGGTATCAGGTGTAGTCCCGGGCAAAAGTCAGCTCCATTGGTATACCCGAAACCGATAAGGTTGGTTGCGAAGGTCCAAATTGGGCTGCCTGTGGTCATCCACCCTCAACAGGCGAGTGACAGTATTGTCCGCTCCTCGTGTGTCGACCAAAGCTGCGGCGAAAGAGAGATTTGGATTAGGCCGAATTTTGCGCCGATGAATGACCGCAAACGAGAAATCCTCTGCGATGCAACAAATGGCGTGTCGCGCCTGCGAGGGGTTTCTGCGTCAGCAAAAGCGGCGTGAGCAAAAGTCGGCTCCATCCCGCAACTCGGAGTTTGCAAAGCACGATTTTGAAGGTCCGGTTTGGGTTGCCCTTGATCACTGATGGGATGGCAAGCGTTTCTTGCGGTATGCTGAAGCCGGCATACCCACATATCTTCGAAAGGCATTTCGGAAGCTTGATGGCTCGGTATATCCAACTTCAGCAGCTATTTCGTCGATGGGCAAATCGGTCGTCTCAAGCATTTGCTTGGCTTCCTCTACCCTGAGAGTCTGAATGTACTCGACTGGCGTCTGCCCCGTGGCTTTGCGAAACCGCCGCAACAGACTACGCTCCGTCAAACCGCTTCGGGCGGCCATGGCGGTAACCGGGGTTGGCAGGGCATAGTTATCCGCGGCCCAAACCTGAGCATCTGCAACCAGAGCATCCTCGTGCTGTGCTCCCGCAGTCAAAGAAGCGTAGTGCAACTGTCCTTCAGTGTGAGGCTGGAGCAGATAAATCTTGGCGAGGCGTCGGGCCTCATCCTGGCCAGCAACTCGGCCGACCAGATACAGAACCAGATCACCCCACGCAGACGCTCCGCCTGCCGTCACGATCCGGTGCCCGTCACCCGCAGGTATCAGAATCCGTTCACGGCGCACGCGGACATCCGGGAATTTCCGGGCAATGACATCACAGAAACTCCAATGGCTGGTGGCATCAAGCCCATCCAGCAATCCTGCCGCCGCGAGTAAGAGCGCACCAGAACAAACAGAAGTTATGATCGCGCCGTCAGCATGCGCCTTGATAAGCCACGGGACCACAACCGCGAATTCATCTGGCAACGGTGCGTCAGGCGCAAGATGCAGGTCAGGAACGATTACCAAGTCAGGCTGACCAAATTCGGCCAGTGATCCGTCCGGCGTGATACGTCGTCCGTTGATGTCGACATAGGGTGCTCCATCTACCGACAACATCTGGGCGTCAAAAACCTTCGCCTTGGGACGGGCCCCATGCAGCATTTCCCAATCCCGGCCGACCGAAGCGAGCGCATCGAGAATACTGTAAGCCGTCGAGGTTCCGACGCAGGGCAAAGTCACAACCACTGTACGGCAGGGAGCTTTGAATGCTGGCATCGATATGTCCGATATTCACCGATTTGGTCATTTGCAGGCATATCACGACTCGCAAGCTTGCGGCAATACCGACGCAGAAACAGACGAGATGAACCCTAATAGTACCGGAGAAACCACATGAACGAACAAGCAGCAGTCACTTTTGATGAGGCCAAGGCAGAGCGCTTTGGTGAGCAGATGGTCGGCACATTAAATAGTGCCGCGCTCGCGCTGATGACGTCGATTGGTCACCGTACCCATCTATTTGACGCGCTCGCCGATTTACCTAACGCCACCTCCTCAACTCTGGCCGAGAAGGCTGGCTTGGCCGAGCGCTACGTACGCGAATGGTTGGCCGTGATGGTGACATCGGGCGTGGTCGAATACGCCCCCGGAGCTGGAACCTACACTCTTCCCCCTGAACACGCGGCGTTGCTTACCCATGCGGCAAAACCCGACAACATGGCTGTAACCTGCCAGTTCATTGGTGTCATGGCTTCGGTCGAGGAAGATATGGTCGCGCGGTTTCGAGATGGTGCGGGCACCCATTACCATGACTACTGCCGATTTCACGAAGTGATGGCAGAAGACAGCGCCCAGCTGGTGGTATCAGCCCTGATCGAGCACATCCTTCCTGTGGAACCTGGCCTGATCGAACGTCTTGAGCGCGGCATCGATGTTCTGGATGTAGGTTGCGGTGCGGGCCGCGCGATGATGGAACTGGCACAGGCCTTCCCCGCAAGCCGCTTTGTCGGGATCGATCTATGTGAGGACGCCTTTACTGAAACGCAAGTCTCAGCGGCACGCATGGGTCTGAAGAACCTAACGTTTCGTGCGCAGGACCTTTCCAAAATCAATTCTCTGGGAAGTTTCGATCTGATCACAGCGTTTGATGCGGTCCACGACCAGAAAGACCCGCAGGGACTATTGGACCTTGTCTACCGCTCGCTCGCCGAGGACGGATTGTTCCTGATGCAAGATATAGGCGGGTCCCGGAACCTGGAAACCAATATCCAAAATCCGTTTGCGCCCCTGCTTTACTCCCTGTCGCTGATGCACTGTACCCCAGTGTCGATTGGACAAGGCGGGCCAGGCCTCGGTGCAATGTGGGGCATTGAGACAGCACAGGAATATCTCGCCAATGCAGGCTTCGGTCAGGTCAAGACCCATCACCTGCCTCATGATCAACTCAACGCATACTTTTTCGCGCGCCGTTAAGCGCACTGTTTTTGGAGTTCTCAAATGAAAGTTTCTCATTCAACAACCGCCATCATTATCGGAGCCGGTCTTTCCGGGCTGGCTGCGGCCTTTGAGCTGCGCGCCCGGAATATCCCGTTCACCATTCTGGAAGCGTCCGACAGGGTGGCCGACCCGTGGCGCGCACGGCATCCGAAGTTGCGACTGAACATTCATCGCCATTTCGCCAGCCTCCCCGGACATCACGCACCTCGTAAAGCGGACACCTTTTTGCCCCGAGATGCTGTTGTCGACTACCTGAGCGAGTATGCGCGTCAGTTTGCTTCCGATATCCATTTCGAGACCCGTGTCCTGTCAATCCGCCGTGAAGACGACATCTGGCAGATCGAAACCAACAGGGGCACCTATTTCAGCGCCCACCTGATTGTCGCAACGGGGCGGGAGAAAGTGCCTGATATGCCCGTTTGGCCGGGCATGGAGGAGTTTGGCGGTCAAATCGTTCACGCCGCCGACTTTGGTGACCCCAGTGAATACGACGGGAAGAAAGTCCTTGTCATCGGGGCCGGCAACTCAGGCACAGATGTGTTGAATCATTTGTCGCGCAGCAATCCGGCCCAGGTCTGGGTATCGGTCAGGCATGGGCCATCGATCCTGCCATCGCGCGTCTTCGGCTTTTCGTTACAGCGGCTGGCCAACCTGTTCACGCTATTCCCCAAATGGTCACTCGATCCGATCTTTTCGATCATGCAGCGTGCCTTCTTTGGAAACTTGCGCCGTTATGGCCTGCGCCGCCATGTCATGGGCGGTGGTTCCCGGATGCTGAAAGACGGAGTTACCTTCGCTCTGGATGATGGATTCGTTTCTGCGCTGAAATCTGGTCAGTTTACGGCCGTCAGCGAAACCGTCGGCTTTTCGCCCCACGCCGTTGAACTGGCCAGCGGTCGAAAGCTCCACCCCGACGTGGTGATCTGCGCCACTGGATATGGAGCAGATCTGGATGAACTCTTCGGGCACATGGGTGCGTTGGACAACAAGGGTTATCCACTACATCCAATGGGTCAGGAAGATCCTCAAAATCCCGGTCTTTGGTTCACTGGGTACGGATTGTTGTTTCAGGGATTTTTCCACGCAGCAGGCATAAGCGCAAGTCGTATTGCAAACCAAATCGAAGCGTGTGCCAATGCGTCGTCCCAAGCTCAATCATCAGGGTATCTGTCACAAGGAGCAAATCAAGGCGTTCAGTCTTTGGAAGGAGCGGTGCGATGAACTTTTCAAACTCCGCACTGATGTTGTCGCCGCCAAGGGGTTGGCGGCTGCATATCACGAACGCTTACCGACTCTTCAGACACTTACTGCGCCGGAAACGGAAGTATTGCTGCATGGATGAATTGCCTAGCCATCTGTTGCGGGACGTAGGTCTTGAGCGCCTCATTGATGTGAAACCTGATACTAGGTTCCAGCACCGTCTGATGTAGCACCGTTCGAGTGCCCGCTTTGGGCTGCCTTCAGTCGTAGACACGGGAGGTAGCGGAGGTCGACTACGAGCCCAGAGCGGTCATTTCCTTGACGCCGTGAATATCCAGTTCAGGTGGGCACCGGGCAACTTACATCATGTGGGGTATTGCCAGAGACTACTTCGGGCCGCACTGTAGTTCGGGGAAAGCTTTCACATCGCAGCAAGGATTTCATCTGATGGCTCTCGAAATTATTGGCGCCGGCTTCGGGCGTACTGGCACGGACTCCCTCCGTGAAGCATTGGCGGTTCTCGGCTTCGGACCTTGCCACCACATGCATGAGATCCGGGATAATCCGGAGAAAGCGGGTCCATGGCATGATTATTTTTGTGGTGGGTCGCCACTTGATCTCGACCTGCTTTTCGACGGCTACCGGTCCCAAGTCGACTGGCCTGGCGCCCATCTCTGGCGCGAGTCGGCTGAACGCTATCCGAACGCGAAGGTAATCCTGTCGGTTCGTGATCCGGAGGACTGGTACGCGTCCTACTCGAAGACGATCAAGGTTTTTCGCGAAACCGAAATGCCGCCGGAGGCGGCACATATGCGTCAAATCCAGGAGTTCGTGGATGTCTTCCTGGGCGACCGCTTCGACACTGAGGAACGCGCAATAAAAGACTTCCAGACGCATGTTGCCGAGGTGAAGTCTGTGATCCCGGCGGACCGTCTGCTAGTGTATGAACTTGGCTCAGGATGGGAGCCGCTCTGTGAGTTCCTCGGGGTATCTGTGCCGGATCAAACCTATCCGCATACAAACGCCACGACAGACTTTCAGAAGCATAATATTGAACTGCAAAAATAGTCCGCAAAGCACGCTGTCAGGTCGCGTCTGCGGCAGCTTCGTCCCGCAACACGAGAATTGCAAAGTCGGATTTTGAAGGTTCGCTTCGGGCTGAAAAGTGGGCATAGATCTTGGAGAGTGCAGCGTAAGATTTGATGCGCTCTGTAGACTTTCATTCAATACACGACGATAGCCCGGTATTCCTCACACACTTTGCTCTGCGAGCAGATCCAGTAACGCATTTTGCCGACGGACCATTCGTTCCAGTTCCGCCGCCAGTTCTTCCTCTTGCACCCTGGCTTCACGAAGCTCGCCTTCGAGTTCAGCCACTTTTGCCGTTTCGCTCGTCGGGGTGCGTTCATAGAAGGCGATTAGTTCGAGAAAGAGAGCGGTTTTGGCTCCTTTCCCATGGCCTGCAAACTGGACGGCCAGTGCGCCAAAATGCTCGAATATTTCCTCCGAGACCATGAACTGGAGAGGTTTGGTTACCGTATCGGGCTTTGATGACGTCATAGGTTTATCCTTATTATTCTGATGTGCTCTCGTTCGGTTTTGCCGGGAGAGCACTTTGAATTGCTTCCTCGCCGCGCGGATCATGCAGACGGCAGTTCTATCGATTTCTCATGGAGGTATCCGTGTACCAGACGCCCCAGAATGCGGATGGATTTATGCACCTTGTACGTGTCAGCCAGTGCTTCGACCTCGCCGATATCAAGCGAGAAGAACTCCCGCCTGAGACCGTGGTCCGCCGCATATCCACCGACGAGACTGTTGATGATGGCAGGCACCTGCTCCTGCGTCGGTTGCGGGATCTCATAGACCTTGCAACGGCTCCGCAGCGGCGCCGAGATCTTGTTCAGCACGTTTGCGGTGAAGATCCAGTTCACATGTGATGCATCGACTTCGGTGGTCAGGTATTTTTCCCGGTAACGCCTGGCTTCTTCGGGCTCCAACAGCCCCAGGAGTTCACCCTGGATATCCCCGTTTCTGCCGGAATGGGTCTTGTCAATCTCGTCCAGGATAATGACAGGGTTTAAAACGCGTGCCGAAGCGACAGCCTGGGTTACAATGCCCGGATGAGCGCTATGCCACCCCGCGGACAAACCGAACAGATGATTTTCCGAAATACCGCCCACATTGGCAGACTGGGCGTATAGCCCAAGTGTCTTGCAAAGCTCCCTCGAAAACTTGGTTTTGCCGATACCAGGAGAACCAACCAAAAGCGTCGGTCGGAACCGGATGACATCTGATCCCATGCCCCAATTCAATTCGATGTCGTGAACAATACCGTCGACGGCCCGCTTGCAGTGTGGGAAATTTGTTGTCAGCAAGCGAACTTTCTCAAGGTGATCCGGAACTTTGAGGCGCGCGAACTGGCCACTCCATTCAACCAACTCCCGGATGTGTTTTGGCATTTCGTTTTTGAGATTGCGCGGCAGGTAGTCAAAGTCGCTTTGGCCGATGAGGTAACCCGCGTCGAGCTTATCGGGATCTTCTCCAGACTCACGATCCTCTGCCAACTTCGTCTGGTAGTTTTTGACAAGTAATCCAGCGACCTGGTGCCAGACATCCATGCTGGGCATCTGGTTGATTGCATATGCCGCGAAAGATGTCGGGATCGGATCGTCTGATTTCAGCTTGTCGATTTCGGTTTGGCGCCAATCTGGATCGTCCGTGTCGGCATAGCATACTGCTTCAGCACCTCGGCATTTGATCACCTTAAACGCGTCTAGGTCATGTTGACAAAAGGGATTCACATCAGTCGGCGGGCATGATTCAAGCTGGTATCTACGACGGAGACCAGCTTGGCACGAGACCTGATGTCGGACGAGGAATGGGCGTTCTTTGAGCGGTTCATCTTGGCTGTCCGCGCCCCGAATGGACGCAAGCCTATCAACCACCGCCTTGTTCTTGATGGGATTTTCTGGATTTCCAGGACAGGGGCTCCGTGGCGCGACCTGCCGGAAGAGTTCGGCAAGTGGTTCAGCGTCTACCGACAGTTTCGGCGCTGGACACTGGCGGGGTTATGGGAAGAGATTATGGACGCCTTGAACCGAAGTGGAGCAGTGCCAGACGCCCTGCAAATGATCGATAGCACCGTAATCCGCGCCCATCATCAGGCAGCGGGTGCAAAAGGGGGACTCCGCGACAGGGTTTTGGCCGTTCGAGAGGTGGCTTCACGACCAAGATCCACCTTCTCGTAAACGCACACGGCTTGCCTATGAGGACCGAGATCACACCGGGCCAGACATCTGACTATCGTGGTTTCGATTTGGTCATGGCAGATAATTTGCCTCAGCCGCGCGTGTTATTAGCAGATCGCGGCTATGATGCTGACAAAATACACAAAAAGATGAATGATCGAGATGTGATGACCCAGATTCCCATGCGGAAAACCAGAAAGATGCGCGTTGGCGTCGACCGCTCACTTTATCGTCTGCGAAATCGGGTCGAGCGCTGCTTCAACAAGCTCAAGAACGCTCGGCGTGTTGCAACCCGCTACGACAAGACCGCAGAAAGCTTCCTGGGATTCATCGATATAACGTCCATCCGACTTTGGTTTCGCCATTTGTCAACATGACCTAAGCAAAAATTGGTATCGGCCGCGCGAAGTCCGATGCAGTCCTTGTTGTTCATTAGAATTGCTCAATTGCCACAGAAAATTTCCCACAAGAACAAAATTTCTTAATTGTTCTCATTGAGCTTTAAGGTGGATTCGACTCATTTAATTCATACGGGGACCAGGCAGTTGTCAATTTGTAGCGCTGGAAGTCTAAGCCGAGTTTCACGGTACAAGATTTTGGTGGGCTTCAGCTCATTGATCTCAATTTATTTGATACTATCCGCCAGCGCGCAAGCCCAAAGCTCACAAGCCTGCGTGGAATTGGGTTCTCCTCGAATTGAGTACTCTTCTGGATCTGAAAGCACTCGCGTTAATCAAACAATCTCAACGACGGAACGCACGTGTCTCCCGATCCCAAACGGACCCATTACAGGACTTACAATTGGAAACTCCTCAATTACTTCCTCAGGTGAAATTGAGTTGTATGTTCCGGGCCAAAATACCGTTCCAAGCAATGCTTCAGTTTTAACACTTTTGAATGTCGATGTCGCGGCGGGTAGCGGAGACTTTGTCTCCCGGGAAGCGTTGGCAACAAACATCAACGGGAAGCTCAGAGTGAACCTCATTGGAACTTCGATTGGTTCCGGCAGATCAATGACGTTCGCTCCCTTCAACGGCGCGAATATCGACCCCACTGAAGTCTACTTCCAGTCCGACCGCCCGCTAACCTATGACAACCTGACCGTTATGGGAGCCACCGAAGTAGTTTTCGGAGCCTACTATTTTCAGACTCGGGTTGCTGAGGCTTCTGATTTCACACTGACGAATAGTTCGATTTTCTCAACCAGCGATATGGCGATAGCCGCAGGCACGACTGTTCGCCTCGATACCACAAGCAGTTTGAACACCGTAAACTTTGAGAATTTTGGCACGTTGGCCGGAACGGGAAGCGTGAACGCATTCAACTTCACAGTTAAGAACGGAGGGGTGCTTTCGCCGGGCTTTTCAATTGGTACGCTCAACAATAGTGGCGGAATCGCTTTTGAAACTGGGTCAAGACTTTTGAGCGAAGTCGATCCGACGGCCGGTCAGAAAGTCGACTTGGTGTCATCCAGCGGGCCCGTGACAGGGATTAACCGCGCCACCATACAAGTCGAAGCCGCTCGTCCCGGCCTGACTGCGCAGGACTATGCAGCTGGCAACGACTACACGGTTTTTCAAGCCTCGAGTTTCGATGGAAACTCCCCAACTCTTGTTGCCGGAGGATCTTTGCCCGCCCTATCCAGTCTGAGTATCTCAAACACGCCAACCGCAGACGGTAGAATCGACATAACGTTTTCGACTCTCCCCGTCTCGAGTTTACCGCAACATCCATCAGTTGTTGGATCTCCCAATGCAAGCAACCTTGCTGGTGCGGTGGCTAACACCACAAACACGTCACCTGGAACTAATCTGACCAATGGCTCAACCTTGGGTAATACCGTTAACACGCTTACCAATTCAGGTTTGGCTGGGTTTAATCGTGTGCACGCAGAACCCTATTCCTCTAATTTGACCGTGGGGCTGGAGCAACTTGACCTGATAACTAACACAGTGCTGAGCCACGCTGACTGCCGCAAGTATCAAGCAGTTGGCTTCAGCAATGAGGATCAACCCGTTGCAGCAGGCGACATCGACTTGGCCCAGAGCCCGAGCGGCGCAATAGACTGCTCTGATCGGCGCTGGTGGATCGACACGGCCTATGTGAGCGGAGACGTTGATGGAAGTAACGGCCTCGGGACATTCGACTATTCGCTGGGCACCATTTTGGTCGGAGCGGATGTCGCAAGCACCGATAGAGGTGTGGTCGGCGTCTACGCAGGTTTTGGGACATCCTCCATGGATGAACACGATCAAGTCGATCAGGATTTTTCGACCGACAGCTATCATGTGGGCGTCTATGGGCGTACAACAACCGGAACTTGGGAGTTCTCCGGACTGATCGGTTACATGTTCGGTGAAACCGACGCCAAGCGGAATAACCCTTCTGTTGATGGCTTTACGGGAGGCGAGGCAAAGTCTGATTTGGACCAAGAGGGCATCCATGCCGGTATCCAGGCACGGAAGCTGTTTAACCTGGACAGCGGTGCAAGGGTTTCTACGGTTTTTGGAGTGAACTACGGGCGTATTCAACAAGGTTCAGGCACAGAGACCGGCGGTGGTGATTTCAACTACTCGATTGAAAAAGCAAACGCAGAGTCTCTGGTCGCCTCCATTGGAGTTGACTACCAACGGGACTTCTTGACAGAGAGTGGTTTGCTGACCCCAATCGCCTTCGCCCGGTATGAATATGACTTCTTTGCCAACAAGGATAGTGAGCACGGAATCACAGTTACAAGTCCATTGTTCGGAACATTTACACAAGTCGGACAAAATCGAGGAGCAAATGGCTTCGTTCTCGGGCTTGGACTGGGCTATCAGATCTCTGATCTGGCCAGACTAACGGCAGGATATGGCTATTCAGTTCGCTCCAACGGCCAAGAGCATGGCCTCGGTGCAAACTTAAGTGTTCGGTTCTGATTAGGGTGGACCAACGAAGAGGAGTGGTAAGCTAGCTGCAACAACTTGCGGAAGCTATCGTGGCGATGTGGGCTTCATTCTCTAGCGATCAAAATTTGGGGATATTAAAAACATAAAGCCGTGATTGTTGATTTCCGCTGAGAAGTGAGCCGGTAAGCCAGATAATTTTCACTGAGAATTGACCCATGTGAGCACATTGCCCCGACGTTTTCGTTTGGGGAGATTTGGAGTGATCGACATGGGATTTTTGAGTGTCATACGACGCTGGGCATTGCGTGACAAAATGCCAATTCGCGAGATTTCACGGCGCACGGGGCTGTCTCGCAACACCATCAAAAAGTATCTACGCGAAGGCGCTGTAGAACCGAAGTTCAAGACACCGCCGCGTTCTAGCAAATTGGATCCGTATGCGGATCGGTTGTCTGCCTGGCTGCTCGCCCAGACACGCAAGCCCCGCAAGGAGCGGCGCACGGTGAAGCAGATGCATGCTGATCTGGTGAAGCTGGGTTATGAAGGATCCTATGGCCGTGTTGCCGCATTCGCGCGGACGTGGCGGTCAGATCGGCACCGTGCGGAACAGACGACGGGACGCGGAACTTACGTGCCGCTGGTATTCCAGCCGGGTGAAGCGTTCCAGTTCGACTGGAGCGAAGACTGGGCCAATATCGGTGGAGATCGGGTCAAGCTTCAGGTCGCCCATATCAAACTCTCACACAGCCGGGCTTTCCTCGTGCGAGCCTATCCGTTGCAAGCGCATGAGATGCTGTTTGACGCCCATTGGCATGCGTTCCGCGTGTTTGGTGGCGTTCCCGGCCGCGGGATTTACGATAATATGAAGACGGCCGTGGACCGTGTGGGCCGAGGCAAGCAGCGTGACATCAATGCCCGCTTCAAGGCCATGGCCAGCCATTATGTTTTTGAACCAGAGTTCTGCAACCCTGCTGCGGGTTGGGAGAAAGGTCAGGTCGAGAAGAACGTCCGCGATGCGCGCAACCGGCTGTGGCAGGTCATGCCCATCTTCAAGGATCTGGGCGAGCTGAACCAATGGCTTGAGGATCGCTGTGTCGCCCTATGGGCCGAGACAAAGCACCGGGAATTGCCGGGTACTGTTGCTGATGCATGGGAAGCTGAGAAGCCCACGTTGATGGCGCTGCCGCCCGCCTTCGATGGATTTGTCGAACACAGCAAACGGGTATCGCCGACATGCCTGGTGACCTTCGAACGCAACCGGTACAGCGTGCCGGCCAGCTTTGCCAACCAGCGTATCAGCCTGCATGTCTACCCCGAACGTCTGGTCATCGTGGCTGAGGGCCAAACCGTTTGTTCACATGAGCGGATCATAGAGCGGTCACATCGCAAGCCTGGCAGAGTGGTCTACGATTGGCGTCACTATTTGGCAGTCATCCAACGTAAACCGGGTGCTCTGCGTAACGGTGCGCCGTTCACAGAGATGCCAGATGCCTTCCGTCGACTCCAGGATCATATGCTCCGCAAAGAGGGTGGTGACAGGGAAATGGTCGATATCCTGTCACTGGTTTTGCATCACGACGAGGACGCAGTTCTACGCGCCGTAGAATTGGCGTTGGAAGCCGGGGTTCCTACCAAGACGCATATCCTGAACCTGCTGCACCGCTTGATTGACAAGAAGCAAACAGACCTTCCAGAGATCGACCCACCAGATGCGCTGGCTTTGGAAACGACCCCGAAGGCAAACGTGGACCGCTACGATGATCTGAGACAAACCGGGGAGAAGCGCCATGCGTCATGATCCAGCAGGAGCTTCCGTCGTGATCATGCTGCGCAGCCTCAAGCTGTATGGCATGGCAAATGCAGTAGAGGATCTGGTCGCTCAGGGCGCGCCCGCCTTCGAGACCGCAACACCGATGCTGTCTCAGCTTCTCAAAGCTGAGATCGCTGAGCGGGAGGTGCGGTCAATCGCCTATCACACCAAGGTGGCGCGCTTCCCTCTTACAAAGACCTCGCAGGCTTCGACTTCAAATCCAGTGAGATCAACGAGGCCACTGTCCGGCAATTGCACCGCGGAGAGTTCATGGAAAATGCAGAGAACGTTGTCCTGATCGGCGGCCCCGGTACTGGCAAGAGCCACATCGCGACTGCCATCGGCGTTCAGGCCATCGAACATCACAGGCGTAAAGTCCGCTTCTATTCGACAGTGGAACTGGTCAATGCGCTGGAGCAGGAAAAGGTGCTAGGCAAAACCGGGAAGATGGCTGAGATGATGACCAAGGTCGACTTGGTCATTCTCGACGAGCTCGGCTACCTGCCATTCAGCTCATCCGGCGGCGCACTGCTATTCCACCTGCTCAGCAAGCTCTATGAGCGCACCAGCGTCATCATCACAACCAACCTCAGCTTCTCTGAATGGGCGCAGGTCTTCGGGGATGCAAAGATGACAACAGCTCTCCTCGACCGCCTCACGCACCGCTGCCACATCCTCGAAACCGGTAACGACAGCTACCGCTTCAAGGCAAGTTCTGAAGCAAGGAAAACGAGAAAGGAAACGCCAACATTGACCACAACATAAACGCTGAGACATAAACAAAGGTGGGTCAAATCTCGGTGAAAATACCGGGTCACTTCTCAGCGGAAATCAACAGCTTTGATAGTCGAAAGATCCGTTTCCGCAACTGGTGCGACCGTATTGAGTGTTTTTGCCGAAGTCCGCATAAAACCCGGTTGAAAACCCCTCATCGCACAGGGTTTCGCGCTGAACGTTACTCAGACCCGTTCGATCCTTGTCACCGCCTTTGAAGCCAGAGCGATACAAAACTCCGCTCAAGACCGGGCGAAAGAAAGCGACGCCATCAACACCTCCGTCGCCACCCTTTGAAAGCATTTGACTGTTGCTTGGGCCACCGTTTCGACTGGTTACGTCAGGATTTGCAGTAGTTGCAAGAACACCAATGAATATCAGTGACGTCAATAACCGCATGCCAGCTCCTTTCTATTTTTGAGCCTGTTATGCTCAAACTCTTCCCACTTTGTAATCTATTGGAGCGGCTCATTCTCGAGATCCATTTCAAGTGGGTGATAAGCCTTCCGCCATGCAGCGTTAAATTGGCCACACCAGGTTGATGATAAAGACGACCACGAAGTAGGCCAGAAAAACTTTCCAGTTCCATTGGTGGTTGCTTTCTTCGTTGATCACGCCGGACGACTTCAATGCCAGGTTTGTTATAATTAGAGCGACGATGGTGACCGCTGCATGCGCCAAGTGGTAATGCAAACTAAAGCTCCCTTTTGCAGATGTTAGATTGATGACAATGTGTCAGCAGTCACCTGATGGCAGCATAGTTACATCTGAGTACCTTCCCTCAGACGTCGTGATCCGAGCACATGCACCAGTATCCGTGTTAAACCAGTAAGAGGTCAGCCCTTCGCTTCGGATGAGTTCAAATCCGAGACTCTGGATGCCCATTTCAGTCTGTCCCGCTCTTGCCCCTTCAAATGACGAAAGATCGCTAGAGCTGCCCACAGTTGGTGCACTTGCATCCACCGATCCGCCACTCTCATCGCATGCTGCGAGCGCAGCAATACACGCCGTGCCTATCACCAATAGGACCTTGGATTTCATCTTTTCGCTCCTTGCAGTATTGGACTAGAGATCCAGGATTTCTGGTCGATAACCTATTCAATTCCGAAAATTACGTTGTAGTCGACGGAAGAGTTGCTGCGATTGATAACCTCCACAACATGATCACCGGATTGCCAAAGCTGTCCTCGATACTCATTGTCCGCCGACATCAATCCCAACAGTTCAGAACCATCGGGGTTACGAATGACGTAGTCCATGGAGCCATTTCGCGGAGCAACGCGGACGTAAAGGAACTGTTCGTTCTTTGCACCGAGAAGGTATTGCTGCGACGCTCCGGGCGCGAGTTGGCCAACAAGTTCGGCGCCAGTGGAGCCGGCATCGAATTTGACACGTTGGTTACCGGTAGAGCCGGGGGCACCTGCCATGGCGCCACCGCCATCATCCATCGCCTCGACAACCGACATCTCGCCAATGCTTCCATCCTTGTACGCGATACAGCGCCAAAGCGTTCCGCCTGCGTCGCGTAGCATGACGAGCGTACCTGCTTCCGAGAACTCTGAGCTTTCTATCGTACCGGATTGACCGTCTGGTCCACCAACCTGCCGCAAATGGTCGATGCAAGCGTCGTCGGCGTCTGACATGGCCAGCGCGGCTGTTCCGCTGATCGCAAGTACAGGAGTGACAAGGTTCATTAGACTACGTTTCACAAGCAGGTCCTCTTTTGGTCTATCCTTGATGTTCTGTTCCTCGTGGGCAGGAACCTTATTTCGCATCCCTCAACTTTGATAGAAACTCATCGCATGCCTGTGCGCTGCCGACGACCTCGTCTATCGTTTCAAGTCCTTGCAGTGTTGCCATCTCGGAATTTACGCGATTGAGGATCTGATCCGCTTGCTCGGCGGTGATCAGATTTTCAGCTTGTGCTCCTTTCAATGTGGTGCAGTCACCGGCGGACAAGCCTGTCGCAACGCCAACACCCACCGCGGCGCCGCCACCCAGGGTCATCGCCCCAACCACGCCGAGGACGAGCCCGATCACAATACCCAAGATCACTTTTCCCATGTTTTCCTCCCTTTTGGTGAGGATAAGCGCGGCTATTACTGCCGGCGCAAACCGTGTGCCCATCTGCAAATCAAGACCAGCGCCAACAGGTTGAGCACCGGTGCGAGCGCCGCGAACCACGGTTTGGCCGCCTCTGAGATCGAGTCCGCTACAAGTATCCAAGGTAGCCCCAACGGCAGAAGGAACACCCCGGACAAAGGGTCTCTTTCCTGTCCCAACCAGCCAAATGTGCCCGTCAAGAATGCAATCAACGCCAACAGGTAAAGGATCGCGAATACAATGATGGTGGTTCTACAAACCAAGTCGAACCTCAGCAGATCAAGCCAGTGCTGCGCAGCCGTTTTCGGCTACGCAGCAGACTGGTCACAATGCGCCTTCGTCGCCCAGGAACTCGATACCAGCTGTTGCTCCATCACTGTAGGCAATACAATTCCAAGGAGCACGATCCTCACCAACGCCGACAGTGACTTGTGTTCCCGCCTCGCTAAACGCGGATGAGAGCACCACGACTTGCGAATTGTTCGTTGTGCTAGCTACATCTCGCAAACATGCTTGCTGAGCCGGCGTGAGCTCGGCGGGCGCGCTTGATGTACTCGTATCGTCGCAGGCCGCAAGCAGTGCGAAACAAGTTGCGCCCGCAATCTTCACCATCTTGTTGGTCATTTTCTTCTCCCTCTGGGTTCGTTGAAATTAATCAAATTGGATGTGCTTGTTTGAATCTCTCGTATCTGGACAGCCAATGGAAAATACCTCGACCCTGTGACTATCTTGCCCAAAACCTGCCGCGGAGGGCTTTTTCGACGGAACGATTTTTCGTTGACTGCCGAGACCGCCAACAACGCGTGATGCCCGAATGGCGCCACTGGAAAAAGCTAAAGCGAACTCTGGAGGGAGGGCTAGTTCGTTAAGTCCAAGCATCGCGTCCTCCCAACGCTCGATCAATGTAGAAGGCCTTCCGACCGCCAGCACTCACTCCAGCAGTCGGAAGGGCTCGGCACAGCGAGCAGCAGCGACCACAACGGAGGTAAAATAAAGTTGTGTCGAATTCGAATGTTTGAATCTTATTCTTCATAAATCAATTTTTTTTGTAAACTTCTTTACGCTCTCGTACGATAGGCTTCTGCTTTTAAACAAAAAGGTAGGTGGGAGCACTCATAAGGGAGAATGTGTTCTTTTGGGTCGGCGACGCGTTCTGAGTTCGCACAGAAACTAAGAAAGGATTGAAAATGGGGTTTGTTGAAGCCGTTAAAACGTGTTTCTCGAAATACTTCCAGTTCTCCGGTCGGGCTATACGCTCAGAATACTGGTGGTTCTTCTTGTTTGTGGTTCTCGTGAGTGCTGCTTTAGCTGTGCTGGATACGATCATATTCGGGACCAACCCCGAAACGGGGCAAGGATCTCGGGTTCTGTCCTTTGTTTTCCAACTTGCAGTTATCATACCTATGCTGGCCGCCGGTTGGCGGAGGCTGCATGATACAGGACGACCTGGCTGGTATTTGCTGCTGCCGATGGCGCTCAGCATTACAACGCTTTTTGTTATGTTGGGTGGGGTGGCGTTCTTCTCGGTGTTGGAGCAAGGGACCGAAAACCCCGATGCATTACGAGGACCCGCCGCAGTCCTGGGCGTAACCGGTATTGTTGTTGTCTCAATTCTTCAATTGGTTCTGTCCATCTTGATGATCTGGTGGCTGACACGACCTTCGGAAGAAGGCGCAAACGAATACGGCGCACCTGATTCCTGATCTGGTGGCCGGGGCGGCGGGCCGGATTCTCTGCTGAATGAAAGTGCGAAACGCAACAAAATGGAGAGAGAAAATGAGTTTAAAGACGATTTCCATTGGAGCGCTAATGATAGTAATAGCAACCACGGCATCGGCGGAGTGGTCGTTCAGTTCCGGGCCCAACCCCAATGCCTTTATTCAGACCGGAAACATGACGCTGGAACTTCAGTGTAATCGTATCCGCTTTGCTCCGGCTGGATATGAGGATAGCCAGGACATCGTGGAAAAGCAGGGGCTCTCCATTCGTTTTTTGAAGAACGGCACCACCGAGGTTGGTGCATTTCAGGTTGGCGCAGAAAACGCTGCCATGCAGATCGTCGACAACTATCCCGTCGAGGTCAGTTTCAATAGTCAAGAGGACTATGGTTTTGTACTGGACCAGCTTGCGGCCAATGCAACAGTTAATCTGTCGATGATTGATCAAGATGTAAGCTACGGGATCTTTGACTTGAAAGGTTCCGGCGCGGCAATTCGGTCCCTTCGTTCTGCCTGCGATTCAGGTGCTAGCCAGTGGGCCTCCTACGAAGCACCCGAAGGCATTGTCTATTGTGGTGGCGGAGCGATAAAACGCCAGATCGAATATGTAATTCTGGACAACCCGGAGGGGGAGTGGGACGCGCGAGTAACGGTCAACGGCGAGTCGATCAGAGCCATGACGGCCTACAGTTACTTTGGAAACTCTGTGCCGCCCGCCGGATTTGTCGTCGCCCTGCTTGGGGAGGACAGGTCCGAGTTTCTGATTTTTAGCGAAGGCTCGGCAAACTGGCTGGAATATGGGGACTATAGGTATGATCAGTGCAATTGATACCTCCTTCCAACCAGCTTCCCAAATAGCGCGTCAGATGAAATGTTTGCTCGCCGGAGTTATGCTTGCTTCGGGCCTTGTTTGGACCTCACCAGCTGTCGCGGCTGATGTATCGCAACTTCCGTCCGGTTTGCAGGCGAAGGTTGATCTGGCGGCACGAGCCTGCGCGGAGTTCAACGATGGTCAGTTTGACATAGCCTGGGGCGCGGTTGAAAGGGTCGATCTCGACGGAGATCTACAACGCGACTGGGTTCTGAATGAGGCTGGTTTTGCGTGTTCGAGCGCCGCATCTCTTTACTGCGGAACTGGCGGATGCATGTCGCACTTTTGGGTTAGCGAAGAGGTGCACTCCTTGCTCAACCAAGGCTGGACAGTCGTTGATTTTGGGCGCCAACGCGTTGTCGTCGCAGATATTCATGGATCCAATTGCGGCGGAATAAACCCAACCCCTTGCGTCACAGCCAATGTTTGGGATGCGGAAAGCAAGACATGGCGCTCGTCAGCTGGCGATTGGGAGTAAACTGCATTTGGGCACCGTATAAAAGCCTGAGAGCCTGTTTGTTCGATGGGTTCTCTGTGGCACGCAAACTTATGGGCAAATCGTGCAAAGTTATGCGCAAATACCGCGCAGAGTTATGGGCAAGCTTCCAAGATTTTCTTCAATGAAATCAATGTTGGGAATGCAGCGTTATGAGCGCACCTACACGGTTTGTGGGTGTCGCGGAAAAGGTTCACCTCGTATTCCGAACCGCACACTGGCCTGTTCCGCGCAAATTGCTGGGTGTTCTTCCTTTCAAATGGGGAATGCTGACACGCCTTGTTGCAGCCCTGATCCCTCCGTATGTGAGACCCAGCCCAATCGTGCGCGCTATCCACTCAATAGGATATCCGTTGCCCTGGCTGTTCTGGCGTATCGTAGAACTGCTGCTCAGTACCCAGCAACGATTGCGAACGCAAATCGCACGTGGTGAGACCCTGATGCCTGAGACGCCTGTCGAATTCGACGCGTTTACGGAAGTAACTATGGTTCCACGTCCTGAGCTCATCGACTTTATCCGATCTGGTAAGATTTCTGCACATCGAACAGGTGTGAGTGCATTCTCTTCCAACGGAATCGACCTTGCGGATGGGGATTCTCTTGAGGTCGATTGCGTGGTCTTCGGCACGGGCTGGAAGACCGGCTACCCATATCTACCGAAGTCGATACTCAACTCTTTGGATGATGGGCCGGATGGGTTCTATTTATACCGGCATGTCCTGCACCCCTCGGTGCCAAACCTTGCATTCGTGGGTCGGGCGTCCTCCTTCATGAGTGTGACGACCTTCGCGCTTCAGGCCAAATGGCTTGCGGAAGTCGTTGCAGGTCGTGTGCTCCTACCGGATGCTGAGGCCATGCAAAGCGATATCGATGCGCTCAAGTCCTGGAAACAATCATGGATGCCAAAAGGGCCGGCACGTTCCGCCACACTTCTGCTTCACATGTTCCACTATCACGATGAACTCCTACTCGACATGAGTGCGGACCCACTTCGCAAACGCGGTATCCTGGCGCCGATTTCTGAACTGATTGTGCCTTATCGTGCGGCCGACTTTCGAGACGTAGCCTAAGCGATTTGTACGAGAAGCCCCTAATATCCTTGTGACACTTCTTTAAATTGGATGCGCGGGAGGGTTTTTGTTTGGAACGACACCTAGCGGCAATACTCGCAGCTGACATTGTTGGCTATAGCGCGCTTGTCAGTACTGACGAGCAGGCCACTTTGCACGCTAACAAGGGTAACTTTGGAGCGCTGGAGCCGCATATCGGATTGAATGGCGGGCGCCTGTTCAAAAAGACCGGTGACGGTTTTTTGCATAGTTTTCTTCGGTTTTGGATGCGGTGGCGTGTGCGGAAACGATGCAGCGTCAGATGGTTGAGCGGAACGCGGCACGCGGGCAAATCCCGGAGGTTCAATTTCGTATGGGAATTCACGCGGGTGATGTTTTTGATGACAACGGTGATGTTCTTGGTGACGGCGTCAACATCGCGGCCCGGCTGGAAGGTCTGGCTCCTCCCGTAGGCATTATCGTTTCAATGGGGGTATACGAAGACGTCATAGGTAAGGTGGATATTGCGTTCGCAGAAATAGGATCGCAATACCTGAAGAATATCGCGCGCACTGTGACAGCCTACTCTGTTCAGACTTCATTCGTCACCACGCGCCCAGCAGCTCAATCTCGCCCTGACAAACCTCCAGTGGCCGTATTGGCGTTTGAAAATCTGCCGTCTGACGCAGAGCAGGACTATTTCGCAGAAGGTATTACCGAAGACATTATTACCAGCTTGTCCAGAGTGCCCTGGACATTCGTAGTCGCCCGAAACTCTTCTTTTCTTACAAAGGGCTTTCTGTTGATGTGCGTCGTATAGGCCGTGAACTTGGTGTCCGCTACGTGCTGGAGGGTTCTGATTGTGGAGTTGGTAACCGGTTGGGTGTGACTGGAAAGCTGATTGGCGCGCAAACCGGATCGCATGACTGGGCGGATCGATACGATGGCAAGCGCGACGATGTTTTTGACCTCCAGGGTCAAATTTCTGAGAACGTTGTAGCTTCAATTGCACCAAGCATAAGACAGGTTAAGATCGATCTCGTTCTGCCCACAAGCGCCCGTATATGCTAGGAGCATATGATCACTTCCTGCGAGCACAGGCAGCGACCTACAGGTTCAGCTCCACTGAGGCGGACGACCATGAGAACGGCGGTGAGAAAGCCTGCCACAGTAGCGGCGGGATGACCCTGCTGCGGGCGCGAATAAGTCGTCCAGCTTTGCCCTTTCTTTTGACGGAGGGAGGGAGGATCTTCACCGTGGATTTGTATCGTAAAGTTCGTTTGCCGTGTGCTGAGGGCATGAGTCAGCGATAAGCGGCTTCGGATGGCAAATATGCCAAGGGCCACCTTTGGCTGGAAGCACCCGGAGATGTGCCACCTTTTGAAGATGCGGTCTGGTTGCGGGGGCATGATGGACAGTCCATTGGAATCTTCCCCTCTCATGATATGGTGATTTTGCGATTGGGATTGACACCGTCTCGGCTGGGTTACTCACACTTGCCACTGGCCAAGGAACTGATTTCCGCCACTGGGGGCTAGGGTACCAGTGTGCTGATACCAATTGGCCACGACAGACAAATCACGCATGACGGACAGATATTTCGACAGATACATCCTCGATCAGGACACAGGGTCGCAGGAGAGAGTCTTGCAAGTTGTGAGCATTTAGTATACCGCGGCATACAAAATTAAGGCGCTGGTTTATTACCTGCCAGCGCACCAGCTAAATGGTCGGAACCGTCATGAGCCTATATACAGAATACCTGAACGAGATCGAGACGCGCAAAGAGCAAGGTTTGCACCCCAAACCCATTGAAGACGGTGCGCTGCTTCAGGAAATCATTGAACAAATCAAAGATGTGGACAACGTTCATCGCGCCGAGTCTTTGTCCTATTTCATCTATAACACGCTGCCGGGTACAACCAGCGCAGCTGGTGAAAAGGCGCGGTTCCTGAAAGAGATCATACTGGGTGAAGCCTCGGTCGAAGAAATCTCGCAGGCCTTCGCGTTCGAGTTGTTGTCACATATGAAAGGCGGCCCCTCGGTCGAGGTTCTGCTGGATCTGGCGCTGGGCGATGATGCGTCGATCGCAAGTCAGGCGGCAGAGGTGCTGAAAACGCAGGTGTTCCTGTATGATGCGGATACCCAGCGCCTCAAGTCTGCTTTGGAGGCCGGAAACGCGATCGCAAAGGACATTCTGGAAAGCTATGCCAAGGCCGAGTTCTTTACCCGGCTGCCTGACATCGAAGAGGAAATCAAGGTTGTGACCTATGTCGCGGCCGAAGGAGACATTTCCACCGACCTTCTGTCGCCCGGTAATCAGGCGCATTCTCGTGCGGATCGGGAACTGCATGGCAAATGCATGATCACACCGGCGGCACAGGCCGAGATTCAGGATTTGCAGAAACAACACCCGGACAAACGTGTCATGCTGGTCGCCGAAAAAGGGACCATGGGCGTCGGGTCGTCGCGCATGTCCGGCGTCAACAACGTCGCCTTGTGGACCGGAACGCAAGCCAGCCCTTATGTTCCCTTTGTGAACATCGCACCAGTTGTCGCGGGAACAAACGGAATCTCACCGATCTTTCTGACCACCGTTGGCGTGACCGGAGGTATCGGCATTGACCTGAAGAACTGGGTCAAAAAGCTGGATGACGACGGCAACCCGATCCTGAACAACGACGAAAGTCCTGTCCTTGAACAGAAATACTCGGTCGAAACCGGAACCGTTCTGACCATCAACACAAAGGACAAGAAGCTTTACAACGAAGCAGGCGATAAAGAGCTTGTCGATGTATCGTCGTCCTTCACGCCGCAAAAGGTCGAATTCATCAAGGCTGGCGGCTCTTACGCTATTGTCTTTGGCAAGAAGCTGCAGACCTTTGCGGCCGAAACCCTTGGCGTTGCGCTGGAATCTGCATTTGCTCCGTCCAAGGAAATCTCGCACGAGGGTCAGGGCCTGACAGCTGTCGAGAAGATCTTCAACAAAAACGCGGTTGGCATGGCTGACGGAAAGGTTCTGCACGCGGGCTCGGATGCTCGGGTGAAGGTCAATATCGTTGGGTCGCAAGACACCACCGGCCTGATGACCGCGCAGGAGCTGGAAGCCATGGCGGCAACCGTGATCTCGCCCATCGTTGATGGCGCATATCAGTCCGGGTGCCACACAGCGTCAGTTTGGGACGCAAAGGCGCAGGCGAACATTCCCAAACTGATGAAGTTCATGAACAACTTTGGCCTGATCACTGCGCGTGATCCCAAGGGTGTTTACCATTCGATGACAGACGTAATCCACAAGGTGCTGAACGACATCACCGTGGATGACTGGGCCATCATCATTGGCGGCGACTCGCACACCCGCATGTCCAAGGGCGTAGCGTTTGGCGCGGATTCGGGCACCGTTGCGCTGGCGCTGGCCACCGGTGAAGCCACGATGCCGATCCCTGAATCGGTTAAGGTGACCTTCAAAGGCCAGATGGCAGGCCATATGGATTTCCGCGATGTGGTTCACGCCACCCAGTCGCAGATGTTGAAGACATTCGGTGACAACGTCTTCCAGGGCCGGATCATCGAAGTTCATATCGGCACCTTGCTGGCGGATCAGGCGTTTACCTTTACCGACTGGACGGCCGAGATGAAGGCCAAGGCGTCGATCTGTATTTCCGAAGATGACACGCTGATTGAATCTCTGGAAATCGCCAAGGGCCGCATCCAGATCATGATCGACAAGGGCATGGAAAACGAAGCCCAGACGCTGCAAGGTCTGATCGACAAGGCGAATGCGCGGATCGCGGAAATCAGGTCGGGTGATAAGCCGGCCCTGAAGCCCGATGAAAACGCCAAGTATTTTGCCGAGCTCGTCGTTGATCTGGATGAGATCGACGAACCGATGATTGCCGATCCTGACGTGAACAATGCTGACGTATCAAAGCGTTACACCCACGACACGATCCGCCCGGTTTCCTACTACAAGGGTGAAAAGAAGGTCGATCTGGGCTTTGTCGGGTCGTGCATGGTGCACAAGGGCGATCTGATTATCGTCTCGCAGATGCTTAAGAACCTTGAAGAGGAACAGGGCACTGTCGAATTCAAGGCCCCGCTGGTTGTCGCAGCACCGACCTACAACATCATCGATGAGCTGAAAGAAGAAGGCGAGTGGAGCATTCTTCAGAAATACTCGGGCTTTGAATTCGACGATCTGTTTCCGAAAAACAAGGCACGCACGGAATACGAAAATATCCTGTACCTTGAGCGGCCTGGCTGTAACCTTTGCATGGGGAACCAAGAAAAGGCTGCAAAAGGCGATACCGTTCTGGCGACATCCACGCGCCTTTTCCAGGGTCGTGTCGTTGAAGACTCCGATGAGAAAAAGGGTGAGTCCCTGCTTGCGTCGACACCGGTTGTCGTGCTCTCGGCTATATTGGGCCGGACCCCAACCGCCGAGGAATACAAGTCGGCGGTAAAGGGGATCGATTTGACTAAGTTCGCGCCGCCGATGGAAAAGCCCGCGACCGCGAAATCGGCTCACTTCTGAAGACGTTTTGATCCTTGTAAGCCCGGCCGCCAATAAATGGTGGCCGGGCTTTTCCAACTGAGTGACACACCCCGCCCTTCAACACCACGTCTTAGAAAGGATGGGTTATGCCGCTAACAGAGCCGCTCAGGTTCCGTTTTGGTGGACCCTGTCAAAGAATGGGTAAAGGGCCGCGGGTCTTGGTCTGGCGAAGCACAAAGTTGCTGCGGGTGTCGCGGACCAGCCCTGATTTCAACAGGCGCTGCATGATGAAGACCTCAAGATCCTCAGGGGATTTGGCGTAAACCTTCAGGATAAAGTCGTGATCCCCGGTGATCGAGGCGCACTCGACGATTTGCGGCTCGGTCTCGACCAGACGAAGAAACGCCGAGATGCTGTTCTCCTGATGGTCCTTCAGCGCGACGTGGACATAGGCAATGGCATTCAGGCCGACTGCCTTGGCAGAAACCTGCGCGCGATACCCTGAAACCACCCCGGACGATTCAAGGTCACGGACGCGGCGCCAACATTGCGAAGCCGACAACCCGGTCCGGTCAGCCAGTTCCTGCATAGACAGGCGTCCACTGGCCTGAAGCTCTCGCAAAATATCAATGTCGGCAGGGTGAAGCATTTGGCCCGCAAATGGAAGTATCTCGGAATGTTTCGTTCATAATACGGACGATGCACAGAATATCAAAATAAATTCTCCATGTGAGTTGAGGTATCCTGATCTCATGCAGGAGGATGCTGATGCCCAAATCGACCAAATATGTCGCCAAACTCGCGGATGAATATGGCCACATTACCTACACAGACGAAGAGAATGCGGTCTGGGCTGATCTTTACGCGGCACAGGAAGAAAACGTACGGCGCCATATGGCGCCGGAATACCTAAGCGGTTTGGCGCGGCTGGACCTACCGAAGACAAAAGTGCCTTCTTGTGCAGATATTTCTAAACGGCTGCTGGACCTGACCGGCTGGCGGGTGCAGCCGGTTCCGGCGCTGATCGGGTTCAAGACGTTTTTCGGGATGCTGGCGGATCGGGTTTTTCCGGCCGCTTCTTTCATCCGCTCCCGGGAAGATTTCGACTATATCGAAGAGCCGGATATCTTTCATGAGATTTTCGGACACACCCCGTTGTTAAGTGATCCGCGTTTTGCCGCGTTCAGCCACGCCATCGGGCTAGCCGGAAAGCAGGCAGATGACGCGGATTATGCCTGGTTGATCAGGCTCTACTGGTTTTCGATCGAATTTGGCCTGCGTCGCCAGAACGGTCAGATCAAGGCGCTGGGTTCAGGGTTGGCGTCGTCGCCGACAGAACTGGTCTATGCCGTGACCAGCGACATACCCGATCGTGACCCATTTGACGTTCTTACGATTCTGCGAACACCCTACCGGATCGACATGCACCAGATGGGGTATTTTGTTCTGGATGACCCTGAAGAGTTGTTTGAGGCCGCCGAACGGGACCTGCTGGCAGATGTTCGTCGTGCGCGCAGCCTCGGGCTGTTGCCGAACAAGTTTCCCGAAAAGGTAACCGCCGCCGAGTAGCGGGGGCTGCGTCTTTTCAAGCGTCAAGGTTTTTGTACATATAGGTTGTGGGCTCGAATTTTGGTTCAAATGGGTTCCGGCAGTAATTCGGTATTTCCCCCGCGATCTGAAACCCAAGGCTTTGATAAAGCAGCCGCGAGGGATCGGTGCTGCGCGTATCAAGTACGAGCATCGTGCGCCCCACCTCTCGCGCCCGAAGAACAAGCGCATTCATCAGGGATCGGCCTAACCCCCGCCGTCTGGCGTTGGGGTGGACCAGAAGTTTCGCCACGTCGGCGCGGTGGGGTTGGTTGGGCATTGCCGCCGGGATCAGTTGAACGGTGCCTGCAATGCGGGGACCGTCATACGAAACGAACAAGTCCAGCTTACCTGACCTGAGACCGGGCTGTACGTTTTGTTGCCAGTACGCACGCGCATCGTTCAGGGTAAACGGAAGTATGAAACCTATGCTGGCCCCATCATGAACACAGGCATGCAGGATTTCAGCCAGGTCATCCAGCGCCGCGTCAAAATCGTTATCGGTCAGGCGCGTGATCATATAAGCACCAGCAGGTAACGTGCACCACGCGACGCCCCTGTTTCAAACCGGGTCGGTCCCGACAGATGGTAGCGCAGGCAATCCCCGGCGTTCAGCGCGTGGGGAGTTCCATCAACCGTCAGAGTAAGCGCACCGTCCATTAAGATCAGATGATGCTCTTGCCCCGATTTAGGTGGCACTTCGTAGGTGATGACCGTGCCCCGGGGAAGGTGGCATTCCAGAACCTCGGCGTTCAATCCATTTGCAAGTGGTGAAACAGCACGGCGGGTGAAGCCGGTTTCGGGGTCGCGCCACTCGGTCTGGCGTTCGAATGGAACCTTGGGGTCAAAGCTGTCTTCAACCATCATCAGCAGGCGTGAGATCGGCAGATCGTATACAGCGCACAGACGGCCTAGATTGTCGGCTGTTGGGCTGACATCCCCTTTTTCCATACGGGACAAGGTGGCGCGGCTGATCCTGCTGTGTTCGGCAAGGTAATCCAAAGACCAACCACGCCCGCGGCGCAGTTCGCTCAGGCGATTGGCAAGGCGGTTTGACAGGGTGTCAGGCATTACATCTTCGTGAAAAAAAATCTCATATATGAGAAAATATGCAAATAAACATCACATATCAACGAAAAAGGATGCGGACAATCCGCATCCTTTTCAAGAAGTCAGCGCCAAGAAGGATTACTTCCAGCCAACTTCGTTAAAGATCTTCTGCGCTTCGGGGATGTTCTTTGCAACGTCTGAAAGGTTCACGTCGTCTGCCTTGAATTCACCCAACGCCTTGACCGACTCGGCCAGTTCGACATTTGGAACTGCCGGAAACTCGTCATTTCCCGCCGAGAAGTATTTCTGCGCCTGATCGCTGGCCAAATACTCAAGGAACAGGATCGCGTTTTCCTTGTTGGGTGCGTGCGCGGCGACCCCACCACCGGATAGATTCATATGCGCGCCATAGCTGTCCTGGTTCGGGAAGACCCAGCCGATCATATCGCGGTCTGCGGACAAGCCTTTGACGTCTGTGCGAATGGAGCGCGCGAAATAGTAGGTGTTCGAAACCGCGATGTCACACTCGCCCGAAACGATGCCGCGCAACTGGTCGGTGTCACCGCCCTGCGGGTCACGCGCCATGTTGGCGACAACACCCTCGGCCCAGGACTTGGCGGCCTCAGTGCCTTCATGTGTGATGATCGATGCCAGCAGGGTCTGGTTGTAGGTGTTGGTCGAAGACCGGATACAGACCATTCCCTTGTATTCCGGTTTGGCCAGATCAGCGTAGGTGGCCGGCGGGTTGGTCACGTTTTCCTTGTCGAAAAAGATGATCCGACCGCGTTGCGAGAAACCAAACCACTGATTGTCGCTGTCCTGCAGGTTGGTGGGAATGCGCTCTTCCAGTGTAGCGCTGTCGATTGATTGGAGGACACCTGCATTCTTGGCCCGCGCCAGACGCGACGTGTCCACGGTCAGCATCACGTCGGCAGGTGAGTTCGCGCCTTCCGCTTCCATCCGGGCAATCAGTTCATCCGCTTTGCCTTCGATCCTGTTGATCTTGATGCCGGTTGCGTCTTCAAAGTCGGTATACAGCCGTTCGTCGGTGTCATAGTGGCGCGACGAATAGAGGTTCAGTTCGCCCTCGGCGGCGGCAGAGGTTGCGATCAGAGCCGACAGCGCGGCGGCCAGGCAGGTCGTGGATTTCAGCATTGTGTGCCTCAACAATTGAATTTCGGGTCGGTCATTAATCCGACTGATTTTCTCAATTATACGATTCTGGGCGGGATGCAAGTAAATCTGACTGATTTACTTGGTCAAAAGGTCGCTAGTGACGTTCAATATGCGATGCTCTGAAGGCATACGAGGGGGGGGAAGGTTGGTGGTAACGTGGTCGAGGGACTTGGTCCAAGCGCTTCTAGCGGATATTTTGGCAAGACAGATTGTCCGAGAAAAAGAACATGCCGTCTTATTCACTTAAAGGAAGAACGTGAGATATGCCCGAAACACTGGCTGAAAAATTGGAGAAATCTAACCTTGGCCATTGGATGTCGCGCTTTGAAGGGTTCATGGTTTTTGTTGGCGTGGTTGGTCCTTTTGCCACACTGCCGCAGCTCGTGAAGCTGTATTTGACGCATTCGCACCATGCCTCGGGACAATCCTTGTTGTCTTGGTCGCTATATACCGCCTTGTCCCTGCTTTGGTTTGCTTACGGCTTGGTTGTTGGAAAGCTTCCAATCTATGTCGGCAACGGGATTTCGATGGTTCTGAACTTTCTTATGGTCGTGGGCATTCTGATCCATGCAGGGATTACATTTTAGGCGCGGGTAGAACAAAAAAACCGCACTCGAAGGTGCGGTTTCTTTAAGCAGTGATGTGCAGTTCTTAGCCCTGACGAGCTTTGAACTTGCGCTGCGTCTTGTTGATCACGTAGACGCGGCCTTTGCGACGCACAATCCGGCAGTCGCGGTGCCGGTTCTTGAGCGAGCGGAGCGAGTTCTTGACCTTCATGGTCTGTCTCCAATCTGCGGCGCCTTCATCAAGGACGTGGCCAGCGCCTGGGTTACTCGGGTGCCCCGGACAACCGGAACAGTGAAACGATGGTGGGCGGTACAAGGATCGAACTTGTGACCCCTTCGATGTCAACGAAGTGCTCTACCGCTGAGCTAACCGCCCACTTTCCCTTTGCGTGCCGTGCCCCATAACGAAATGGGGCGCGGATCCCCGCGCCGGTAGCGGGGTCTATAAAAGGAGTCGCAAAAGGGTTCAAGGGGTTTGGAAGAACAATTTTTCCGGTCTATGTTGATTGCGAACACGGAGGGATCATGCAAAGCGCAGCCTATGTATTGGATATGCCCGAAAACCGCACCTCGTGCGTGGTTTTTTCATCGCCACACAGCGGGCGGGAGTATCCTGAGGCATTTCTGAACCGGTCCGTGTTGAACCGGAGCGTGATTCGATCCTCAGAAGACGCCTTTGTTGATCAGCTGTTCGCGCCCGCGGCGGAAAACGGTGCCCCTTTGATCAAGGCGGCCATGCCGCGTGCCTATCTGGATTTGAACCGCAGCCTGGATGAGCTTGACCCGGCCTTGATCAGCGGTGCCCGCAGGCACGGGCATAATCCAAGGGTCGCGTCAGGGCTGGGGGTGATTCCCCGCGTAGTTGCCAACGGTCGGGCAATCTATCGCGGCAAACTTACCATGGACGAAGCGCGGCTGCGCATCGACACCTATTGGCGCCCTTATCATGCGCGGTTGAAATCCCTGCTGGCCGAATCACACGAGATGTTCGGACAGGCAATTCTGGTGGACTGCCACTCGATGCCGCACGAGGCGGTGGCCATGGCGGGCACTGCGCGCGGAAGGCGGCCCGAGATCGTGCTGGGCGACCGGTTTGGCGCGTCCGCGTCGTCAGAGGTCGTCGATATCATTGAAGCCGCTTTCGCGGCAGCGGGTCTCAACGTGGCACGCAATGCGCCTTTTGCCGGAGCATATGTGACGCAAACCTATGGTCGTCCCGGTCGCCAGCAGCACGCTGTACAGATCGAGATCGATCGCGCTTTGTACATGGACGAAGAAAAAATCGCGCCCAATGCCAATTTCATGGCGTTCTCGAAGCTGCTCAGGCAGGTGGTTCGCGAGATTTCCAGCCTGGGTGCGAGCCCAGAGCGTCTGGCGGCGGAGTAGCTTCAGCGCAGCGCACGGCCCTTCATGATTGCTTCGGCCCCGAACCGCTGGCGAATCTCGTCCGTGGCCCGTTCGGCCTTGGATCTGCGGGCAGCATCCGGATCCAGCAAGTCGCCGGAAATATCCGCCTGATCAGCCGGGCAAAGGTCGGACAAACCACAGCCCAACAATCGATATGGCCCCTGATCGCCAACCTGATCGAACAGGCCCCGGGCCGTGCGGTAAATCCGGTCGGCAATCTGTGTCGCATCCCGCAAGGATACGCGCCGCGTCAGGATCTTGTGATTGGCTTTCTTCAGTTTCAACGTGACAACCCGACCAGCCAGATCCTTTGCCTTGGCGCGGTCCGACACTTTCAAGGCCATCCGCCACAAATGACCGTCCAGAATATCAAGGCTCGACGTATCTTCGAAAAATGTCGTCTCGTTGCTGATGGATTTCATCGGCTCATGCGCCGATACGCGTCGCTTGTCCTGACCCCGAGCCAAGTGCCACAGGCGATATCCCATTGAGCCGAACCGCGCGGTCAGCGCTTCCTGATCCCAACGCAGCAAATCACTGAAAGTTCTGATCCCGGCCTGGTCCAGCGCTTCCTGCGCAGCCGGGCCAATGCCCCAGATCAACCTTACGGGTTTGTCACTCAGAAACTCTGCCGTTTCCGCCTTGCCAATCACTGAAAATCCGCGCGGTTTGTCGAGGTCCGATGCGACCTTGGCCAAAAACTTGTTGTGACTTAACCCGATTGAGCCGGTGACACCGATTTCATCCTTCATGCGCTTGACCAGACGCGCCAGCATGACGGCCGGTGGCGCGCCATGCAAACGTTCGGTTCCCGACAGGTCCATGAAGGCTTCGTCCAGCGACAGGGGTTCGACCACGGGTGTCAATTCATCCATCATGGCGCGGATGTCGCGCGACACCTGGGCGTAGACGGACATGCGCGGCTTGATCACGACGGCTTCGGGGCAGAGTTGCAACGCCTTGAACATGGGCATGGCCGACCGGACACCGCGAATACGGGCAACGTAGCAGGCAGTTGACACAACGCCGCGCTTGCCGCCGCCAATGATAACCGGTTTGTCCGCCAGTTCAGGGTTGTCACGTTTCTCCACCGAGGCATAGAAGGCGTCACAATCCATATGGGCAATCGACAGGTCAAACAGTTCCGAGTGAGTCTTTACCCGCGGACTGCCACAGGCAGTACAGCGTTGTTCGTTTGACAATGTGGTCAGGCAATCTCGGCAAAGACCGGGCATCTGCGTCCTCATGCGTTCCGCAGTTGGCTTGGAAGTTCTTTATATCACCTGTGATCCTGGATCAAAGGCCCTGCTGGCATGGGATGATTTGAAAAGAAGACCCCCCGCACATCGCGGGGGGAAGTAACGAACCTCAGGAAGAAGCGGTTCGTAGGGGAGTATTTCCCCTTCAGAATCGCTGAAAATCATTAGTTTCGATAGGATGAAGGTTGTGCCGAGAAAACTCGGGTTTTGAATGTGTGTTTTCTGGCACAGAGACGATTTGGCGCGGTTTCGTCAAAAAGTGACCTTAGGTCAACTTGTTGCGCGGAAAATCCAACGCAAAACCCACCTGAAATGACCAGGTGGTCTTAGCACACCTTGAGAGAATTTAATTCGGAAAGAACGGCCTCAGCAGCGGCCTTTGGGTCTTTTGCCTGATAAATCGGGCGGCCAACAACGATGTGATCTGCGCCATCCTGAATGGCGCTTGCCGGGGTGGCTACACGTTTCTGATCACCAAGCGCTGCGCCAGCCGGGCGCACACCAGGGGTTACAATCAGACGCCCTTCAGCCTGTGGCAGAGCACGGATCAGGGCGGCTTCCTGCGGGCTGGCGATAACGCCATCAGCTCCGGCTTCAAAGGCTTTGGCCGCGCGTTCGACAACCAAGTCCTGCACATCGCCGGATTTCAGAAGACTTGCGTCCAAATCGTCGCGGTTCAGCGAGGTCAGGATGGTCACGGCGAGGATCTTCAGGTCTTTACCCGCAGCACCTTCTTTGGCAGCGCGCACCACATGAGGGTCACCATGCACGGTCAGAAAATCCAGATCGAATTGCGCCAACCCCCGAACGGCATTTTCTACAGTATTGCCAATGTCGAACAATTTCATGTCCAGGAAGATGCGCTTGCCGTGGTCCTGTTTCAGCTCGTTGGCCAATGCCAACCCGCCACCGGTCAGCATACCCAGCCCGATTTTGTAGAAAGAAACGCTGTCCCCCAAACGTTCTGCCATGGCCAACCCTTGCAGAGCGTTGGGAACATCAAGGGCTACGATCAGGCGGTCATCAGACATGGGGGGCGCTCCTTTTTGGCAAACGTCTGCGTCCTAGCGGCTTCGGGCCGCTCTGTCCATCTGCTAAGCCGCGCAGGCAGCTTCAAATCGTGTTATCGTGCTCTGTATTGAAAACTCGAATTCAAAATAAGGGGCGACAAATGAAAAAGCTGGTTTTGTTGGGCGCGTTGATTGCACTGGCCGCATGTAATGAAACGCCGCCCGAGGAGACGGATACAGGGGCTGCACCTGTGCCGACCAATGACGATTTGCGTTTGGTTGGTGGTTACAGGTCCGAGGATGATTGGTGTCAACTTACTGGTGAAACGGCGTTTACCGGCAATTTCCTGGACCATACGGCAGATCTGGTTTCTTGCCCGACGGGAAGTGCGGCAGCCCAATCTTTGGTAAATGATCTGGGTGCCGTTCAGGTTGCCGAGACCGGTGGTTATTCAGTCTATACCATCCAGCGCGAATAGGTCGATTTCTGTGTTTTAGCCTCTTGAACCACCGAAGATATTTCCCAGATTGAATGTGAGGCTTCGACCGACATGTGCTGCCAGGCGGGCATGTCAAAACGGGGCGCTTGGAAAAGGAGAATATCATGGACTTGAACAAGTTCACCGAGCGGGCACGGGGATTCGTGCAGGCAGCGCAAACCATTGCGCTGCGCGAGGGGCACCAGAGGCTGGAGCCAACGCATATACTCAAAGCACTGATGGATGACGATCAGGGGTTGGCCAGCAACCTGATCACGCGCGCGGGTGGGGCCCCGAACCGCGTGGTTGAAGCGCTGGACAGCGCGATGGGGAAAATCCCCAAGGTCAGCGGTGACGCGAGCCAGATCTACATGGACGGCCAGACCGCCAAAGTACTGGACGAGGCTGCAAAGTTGGCATCAAAGGCGGGCGACAGTTTCGTGCCGGTCGAACGCGTGTTGATGGCGCTGTGCATGGTGAAGTCCAAGGCCAAGGATGCATTGGACGCCGGAGCCGTATCAGCGCAAAAACTGAACGAGGCGATCAACGACATCCGCAAGGGTCGCACCGCTGACAGCGCGTCGGCGGAAGAAGGCTATGACGCGCTCAAGAAGTACGCGCGTGACCTGACCGAGGCTGCAGCCGAAGGCAAAATTGATCCGATCATCGGTCGGGATGAAGAAATCCGCCGCTCGATGCAGGTTCTGTCGCGTCGCACCAAGAACAACCCAGTTCTGATTGGTGAACCTGGCGTCGGTAAGACCGCGATTGCCGAGGGCATGGCCCTGCGTATCATCAACGGCGATGTGCCTGAATCGCTGAAGGACAAGAAGCTGCTTGCGCTCGATATGGGTGCGCTGATCGCCGGTGCGAAATACCGCGGTGAGTTCGAAGAACGCCTCAAGGCCGTTCTGACCGAGGTGACTGAAGCTGCGGGTGAAATCATCCTGTTCATCGACGAGATGCACACGCTGGTCGGTGCCGGGAAATCGGACGGCGCCATGGACGCTGCCAACCTGATCAAGCCTGCGCTTGCCCGAGGCGAGCTGCATTGTATCGGTGCAACCACGCTGGATGAGTATCGCAAATACGTGGAAAAAGACGCAGCCCTTGCGCGCCGGTTCCAGCCTGTAATGGTACAGGAGCCGACGGTCGAAGATACGATCAGCATCCTGCGCGGCATCAAGGAAAAGTACGAACTGCACCACGGTGTGCGCATCTCGGATTCAGCGCTTGTTTCAGCGGCGACCCTGTCGCACCGCTATATCACTGACCGCTTTCTGCCCGACAAAGCGATCGACCTTGTCGACGAGGCCGCATCGCGTTTGCGGATGGAGGTCGACAGCAAGCCCGAAGAACTCGATCAACTCGACCGGAACATCCTCCAGATGCAGATCGAGGAAGAGGCACTGAAGCTTGAAGATGACGCGGCCTCGAAAGATCGTCTAGAAACCTTGCAAAAGGACCTGGCCGATTTGCAGGAACGATCCGCCGAGATGACAGCGCAATGGCAGGCCGAACGCGACAAGCTGGCGGGTGCCCGTGACCTGAAGGAACAGCTCGACAAGGCGCGCGCTGATCTTGAGATCGCCAAGCGTGAAGGCAACCTGGCCAAAGCGGGGGAACTGTCCTATGGCGTCATCCCCGAGCTTGAGAAAAAGCTGACCGAGGCCGAGAACGCCGAAAGCAATGGTATGATGGCCGAGGAAACGGTGCGCCCTGAACAGATTGCTTCTGTCGTGGAACGCTGGACCGGTATCCCGACCTCGAAAATGCTGGAAGGTGAGCGCGAGAAGCTGTTGCGGATGGAAGACGCTCTGCATTCCCGCGTGATTGGTCAGGATGCAGCGGTGACTGCTGTCGCCAACGCCGTGCGCCGTGCGCGAGCGGGTCTGAATGACGAAGGCCGCCCACTGGGGTCGTTCCTGTTCCTCGGACCGACCGGCGTGGGTAAGACCGAGCTGACCAAGGCCGTGGCGAACTTTCTGTTCGACGACGACAACGCGATGGTGCGCATCGACATGTCCGAGTTCATGGAGAAACACGCGGTTGCCCGTCTGATCGGTGCCCCTCCGGGCTATGTCGGTTATGACGAAGGCGGTGTGCTGACCGAAGCCGTGCGGCGCAGGCCCTATCAGGTCGTGCTGTTTGACGAGGTCGAAAAGGCGCACCCGGATGTGTTCAACGTGCTGTTGCAGGTTCTGGATGACGGTGTGCTGACCGATGGTCAGGGCCGCACCGTGGACTTCAAGCAGACGCTGATCATTCTGACGTCAAACCTCGGCTCTCAGGCGCTCAGCCAGTTGCCCGATGGCGCGGACAGCGCGCAGGCCCGCCGTGACGTGATGGATGCGGTGCGGGCACATTTCCGGCCCGAGTTCCTGAACCGTCTGGACGAAACAATCATCTTTGACCGGCTCAAGCGGGCCGATATGGATGGCATCGTCGATATCCAGATGGCGCGTCTGCAAAAACGCCTGGCGGCCCGCAAGATCGAGCTGGCCCTGGACGATGGCGCCAAGGAATGGCTGGCCAACGAAGGCTATGACCCTGTCTTCGGAGCCCGCCCGCTGAAACGCGTGATTCAGCGCGCCCTGCAGAACCCGCTGGCCGAAGCGCTGCTGGCTGGTGATATCAAGGATGGTGAGGTCGTTCCAGTCACCGCCGGGGCAGATGGCTTGATCATCGGTGACCGGTTGGGGACGTCGGAGCGGCCCCGCCCGGATGACGCAGTGGTGCATTGACTTAGGCACAAACGGAAGACCCGCCGTATTGGCGGGTCTTTATTTGTCTGAATCTACGTTCTCCGACGCGCCAAAATTCCCCGGCTTGTCCGGGATGGTGGGCCTGCGGGAAATGAGTGCTCACATTCGCATTCGAAGCCAGCTTTGTGCAATAGTCCCAGAATTTCTTCTCTGCCGAATGTGCGATGGCGCCATTGCAGCCAGATGATCGCATTGCACCAATGCGGCTTTGACACCACCAGATACAAACGACCACTAGGGCGCATCAAATCGTGAATCTGCTCAAGTGCGCACAAAGGATCGAGGCAATGTTCGATGACATGCGCAGCCAGTGCCACATCAGCGGGTTCCAGAACGACAGACCCTAACAAGCCCTGCACAAGTCTTGGCTCGACACCCCGCGCCTGTAACGCGCTTTGACCCTGTTTCAACATGGCTTGACTGGGTTCGAGAAGGGTTACTTCGACGGGTGACCCATGAACAGCGACCCAGGCTTCTGCAAACGAGGCGGTTCCGGCACCGATATCAACAACCCGATTGTTGTGCTCTGGCGCGAGCTGACTTGCTGACAGAAAACCAAGATACGCATCGTAATAACCAAGAGCACGCATCTTATCCCGCCATTTTGGTGCAGCGGTATCATAGCGCCGTGTGGTATCAGATTTGGTCTTGCCCATTGGCTGGCTTTCTCTCAGTGCCTACCACTCATGGAATGCGCAGAAGGAAACTGGCCCACTGGAGAAAGCGGGCCAGTTTCGCCGTACGTCAGTTAGGTCAGATCAGCGCAAGTATCCGCGCCGGACCTCCGGTGCCGCCAGCGTGTTTCGGTGCGCCAATAACAAGTGTCGCGCCCGTCGCGGGTACCCGGTCCAGATTGGCCAGGCATTCGATCCCGAACCGGCCAGAAGGCAACCAGGCATAATGGGTGGCGAAATCCGCAGACATGCCGTGATCCAGTGACAAGGTGTCAACGGCAATTGACCGCGCCCCGGTTTCCTCCATCAGCATCTGCGCAGCTTCAACGTGAAAGCCTGGGTAATGCTGCGCTTCGCCGTCGAAATTGCGGAACTTATCCGTAGCGGTTTTGCCTGCCCATCCCGAGTGCATGGCGACGCAGGCCCCGTCGGGGATGTCACCGTTGGTGGCTATCCAGGCTTTCAGGTCATCAGGGGTTAAACGCGTATCGGCGTCTTCTGCTGCGCGGGCTGCGATATCGACCACGCAAAGTGGTGCAACCAGATCTGAGACCGGGATTTCATCGACTGAAGCTCCATCCGCAGAAAAGTGCAGTGGGGCATCTATATGCGTGCCCGTATGCTCATTAATCGACAAATTGAACAGATTGAATCCGTGTTCCGCGAAATTGAATGCCTGTTCAGCCGAGATGCCCGGCTCTCCGCCCCAGGTCGGGAACTCCGGGCTGAGCGTGTGGGTCATGTCTTGGACACCGCCATGCCCCGCGGCCAGTGTGGCCGGTGCCATTGCTCCGGTTGCGGCAGCCGCAACACCCGATGCCGCAGCAGCTTTGAAGAACCCGCGCCGGGACAGCATCCTGTCTTTTACGGCGTTCATTACACAGATATCACACATTTTTGTCCTCCCATTGCGGCCACGAGGCTGCAAAAACAGGCCCGCCACACTGTTGATCGCGTATGGTGCCTGTCGGACAGAGTGCAGTTTTAGACCCGCAGTTGTAAAGACTGCAGGCAGGCTACCCGGCTGTAATTCTCCTTTCAGAGCCAGCTCTGAGTAAAACGTATATGCCCGGCGTAATGTTCGAGCACCGCGAGTTGGCTCAGGTCGTGACGACCGTCGAAAACGGGCAAAGCGCGGCACAGTCCGCCTGTCTGGGCCTGTCGCCAACCGGAACGTTACAATCACGTCGCTCAAACGTGACGCCTGTTTCCATGGGTCTGTGCTATCAGCACCCTAAATATGTAATGACAAACGAATATGACGGAGACCCAGATGGCGCATCGCTGGACCAATACATTGACACATGCCAACGTCACCCCACGGGCGGCGTTCCTGAACCGGCGGCAGGTCATGTCCGGGATGGCGGGTGTTGGTTTGGCGGCAATGGGTCGACCAGCTGCGGCGCAGGATGCGCTGGAGCCGAACACGTGGGAAGAGATCACGAGTTACAACAACTACTATGAGTTCGGGACCGGAAAAGATGATCCGGCGAAATATGCACATACGCTGGTGACCGAACCCTGGAGCGTCAAGATTGACGGTCTGGTCGATCGTCCCGGTGAGTATGATTTCAAGGACATCCTGTCCGAGATGACGATCGAAGAACGCATCTATCGCTTCCGTTGCGTTGAAGCCTGGTCGATGGTCATTCCATGGAACGGGTTCGAATTGGCCGATCTTCTGAACATGGCAGGGATTAAAGAGGGCGCGAAATACGTGGCGTTCGAAACGGCCCACCGCCCGGATGAGATGCCGGGAACACGCTATCCAATTCTGGAATGGCCCTATCGCGAGGGTTTGCGCCTGGATGAGGCGATGCATCCGCTTACGATCATGGCCACTGGTATCTATAACAAGCCGATCCCAAATCAGAACGGCGCGCCTTTGCGTCTGGTCGTGCCGTGGAAATACGGGTTTAAATCGATCAAGTCGATTGTCCGCATCACGCTTGCTGAAGAAGAGCCGCCCACCAGTTGGAATATGGCCAATTCGCGAGAATACGGGTTTTATAGCAATGTAAACCCGAACGTGGATCATCCGCGCTGGTCACAAGCCTCTGAACGTGAAATCGGCGGCGGCTTGTTTGCCTCGCGTAAACCGACGCTGATGTTCAACGGTTATGAAGAAGAAGTCGCCAGCCTTTATGAAGGTATGGATCTGGCCAGGAATTACTAGAATCATGCAAGCCATCAATCAGACACTCCGGCGTATTCCGGTATGGGCTGTTTATTTGATGGGGGTGCTGCCTGCGCCCTGGCTGTTCTATCTTGGCCTGACTGGCGGTTTGGGGATCGAACCGATTGAGGCGCTGGAGCACCGCTATGGCGAACTGGCGTTACAATTGCTGATTGCCGGCCTGGCCATCACATCTTTGCGCCGATTTGTGGGCTTGAACCTGATGAAGTTCCGTCGGGCCATTGGCGTGCTGACTTTTGTATATGTCAGCCTGCATCTCCTTGTCTGGCTGGTTCTGGACGTACAGCTTCCCAGCCAGATTTGGGCGGATATTCTCAAGCGTCCTTATATTTCAGTTGGAATGGGGGCGTTTCTTTTGCTGTTGCCTCTGACGGTAACATCCAACAACTGGTCGGTGCGCCATCTGGGGCCGCGTTGGCGCAGGCTGCATTGGCTGGTGTACCCGGCCGCTTTGCTGGGTGGCCTGCATTATGTGATGCTGGCAAAAGGGTTTCAGATCGAGCCGCTGATCTACTTGGCAGCTATCGTCATCCTTCTTACCCTCCGGTTGCCGATTCCAAGCCTGTCACTCCAGTCCAACACAGCAGATTCTGCCTGACTCGGAAGCGAGTCTGTGAGTAACATTGTGAACAAGGCGATAAAGTGCGGAACCCCGTCTGTGTTTCCGACGATTTTGGCTCACTTCCGCTTGATAGCGAGCCGCTAACAATTTGAAAATAAATAACTAATTTTGCAATCTGCATTTTCTATAGTTTTTGTTCATTTTCCGCTTGCGGGTAGGGAGTCTAATCC